>NZ_JAHBDD010000029.1:0-52969 GCF_019956155.1 Pseudomonas sp. BF-RE-22
CGCGGGCTCCGCGATTTTGATGGCCTTCAACTCCGCCTCCCGCGCCTGGGCATCCGCCAACCGGTACAACTCGATCGAACCATCCCAATGTTCGATCAGCGCCGTGCACGACTCCACCCAATCCCCGCAATTGAGGTAATCCACCTCGCCCACCTTGCGAATCTCGGCATGGTGAATGTGCCCGCACACCACGCCGTGCAACTCGCGTTTGACGCATTCGTGGGCGATGGCTTCTTCGAAGTCGCTGATGAAGCTGACCGCGGTTTTCACTTTGTGCTTGAGGTACGCCGACAGTGACCAGTAACCGTAGCCATACCGGGCACGCCAATGGTTGAGCCAGCGGTTGAGGGTCAGGGTGAATTCGTAGGCCGAGTCGCCGAGGAACGCCAGCCAGCGGTGATAGCGGGTAATCACGTCAAACTGGTCGCCGTGGATCACCAGCAAATGACGGCCGTCGGCGGTCACGTGCACGGCCTCATCCACCAACTGGATGTTGCCCAGAATCAGCTTCGAGTAACGGCGCAGGAATTCGTCGTGGTTGCCAGTGACATAAATCACCTCGGTGCCGCGCTTGCTCATGGTCAACAGACGACGGATCACGTTGGTGTGCGCCTGGGGCCAGTACATGCCGCCGCGCAGCTTCCAGCCATCGATGATGTCGCCGACCAGGTAGATCTTGTCCGCGTGGTAGCCCTTGAGAAACTGCGACAAGTGCTCGGCCTGGCAATCCCGGGTGCCCAGATGCACATCGGAAATCCACAAGGTCCGCACACGTTGCTTACGACTGGGTTTGGCGAGCTCGGCGCTGGTCATGGGCAACCCTCTGCGATTGTTTGCGCAAGCTTGCGCCGGTCGGGTTAATTGCCCATGACAGGGACAAGTCAGTCCTGTGACAACGCACATGAACGCCCTCGGTGTAGACTGGCAGCCTTAATCGGGAGACCTGCGATGAGACCGATCCTCACGCTGCGCCAATACACTCACGACCTGATCGTCCACAGCCACGACCACGCGCAACTGGTGTTCGGGTTGTCGGGTGCGCTGGATTTCGAGGTCGACGGGCATGGCAGCCAGGTGGTTCAGCAGAGTTTCGTGGTCGTCCCGTCCGGCTTCCATCATGCGTGCGGCAGCGCCAATGGCAGCCGCTGCCTGGTGCTGGATGTGCCGAGCGATCAATGGGTGGTTCAGTCCCTTGGCGAACACGCCGATGCCAGCCGCCGCTTGCTCGACAACGCCGGGCGCCTGCCGCTGGATGCCGGGCAAAGCCAATTGGTCAGTTGGCTGGCGGGCAGTCAGGTCAGCGACCCGCTGATCGCGCAACAAGGCGCGGTGCTGTTGCTGGCCAGCCTCAACAACGCCAAAAGCGAAGGGGTGGGCGGTCGGCGTCTGCCGTACGCCGCCTTGAATGCGCACATCGATCAATACGCGGCCTATCCGTTGCAAGTGGCCGATCTGGCGCGCATTGCCGGGCTGTCCAGCGCTCGGCTGCATGCGCGATTTGTCGCTGAATGCGGGCAGACGCCGATGGACTACATCCGCAGCCGTCGCTTGCACATGGCCGTGAGTATGTTGCGCGATTCGGCATTGCCCGTTGGCGAGATTGCGAGTCGGGTCGGCTACAGCTCTCAAAGTGCATTTTCAGCGGCGGTGCTGCGGGAGTTTGGTGTCTCACCCGGCAAATTGCGGCGCGAGGCTGGCGACAAATGATGCGAGCCTGACGACAGACAGGCATACCGACAGCCCTCTAGACTGCACCTCTGTTGGTTATGTTTATCAAGGATCGCAATGACTCCCCGTACCGCCCTGGGCGCACTGCATATCGGCGCATTGATGTTTGGCCTGACCGGTGTGTTCGGCAAACTCGCCGCCGCCTCCCCCGCCGTTATCGTCTTCGGTCGTGCGGCCTTTGCCGTGCTCGCCCTGGCCCTTTTCGCGCGGTTCGCCAGCCACACCCGCTGGCAAAAACTCGACGCCGTGGACTGGCGCCGATTGCTGCTCAGCGGTTTGTTGCTGGCCGGACACTGGGTGAGTTTCTTCATTGCGGTAAAGGTGGCGGGCGTGGCGATCGCGACCCTCGGTTTCGCCAGTTTCCCGGCGTTCACCGTGATCCTGGAAGGGTTGATCTTCCGTGAGCGAATTCGCGCCAACGAGATCCTGCTGGTGGTGCTGGTGAGTGTCGGGTTGGTGCTGGTCACGCCGGACTTCGATCTGGCCAGCGGCGCCACCACCGGCCTGTTGTGGGCGGTAGGTTCAGGCCTGCTGTTCGCGTTGCTGTCGCTGACCAACCGCGCCAGTTCCGGACGAATCCCGCCGGTCCAGGCTGCGCTGTGTCAGAACGTAGTGGTCGCGTTGTGTTTGCTGCCGGTAGCGGCACCGCAATTGAGCGAAGTGCGCACCATTGACTGGCTGTGGATCGGCCTGCTGGGAATATTCTGTACCGGCGTCGCTCACAGTCTGTTCGTCGCCAGCCTCGCGGTGATCAAGGCACGAACCGCCGCCGTGGTGTTTGCGCTGGAGCCGGTGTACGGCATCACCATGGCGTGGTTGCTGTTCAATGAAAACCCGACGCTGCGCATGCTGATCGGCGGCGCGTTGATCATCGTCGCGATTGTCGTGTCCAGCAGGCTCTCCGGCGGTTCAAGCAAGAAAGTGGTCGCTGCCGAAGCCGCGTCTCACTGAGTGCGGTCGTTGTGGCCCAGGTCGCGGTCCGGATCAATCTGATCGCGGACCCGCTGCTTGAGTACCTTGGCCTCCGGAAAACCGCCGTCAGCCTTGCGCTCCCAGATCTGCACATCGTTACAGAAAATGTGAAACACGCCACCGGTGCCAGGCACCAGCGACACCTTGCCCAAATCGTCGCCAAAGGTACTGAGCAGTTCTTGCGCCAACCACGCCGCACGCAACAGCCATTGGCATTGCGTGCAGTAAGTGATGACGATTTCCGGTTTATGCGCGGTCATGACAGGCGAAACTCCTGAGCCAAGGGGCACCGCCATGATAGAGCGTCAGCGGATGCCGGCCAACAACGTCCGCGCAGTCTGTTTGAGTGGCTCATCACCGTCCTTGAGCAACTCGTTCAGCAGCTCGATGGCGCTGTCCAGATCGCCGTCATCGATGCAGGTCTGAGCCTGTTCCAGTTTGCCTGCATTGGTCGGTTCCATAGGTTCCGGTCTCAGCGGTTCAAGCTCAAGCGATTGACCTGCATCGGCGAATTCGTTGAGAAAATCGTCGTCCAGAGACTGTGAGTCCGGTTCGGCGATCCATTCCAGCTCGGGCTCGCCCAGGGTCGGTTCTTCGGGTTTGGGCGATTCGTCCGAGGGTTTAGGGTTTTCGAATGGACTGACCAGGTCCCAACTCGAATCCATCGACAGGTCCTCCAGGTTCAACTGGAACTCATCGCCCGGCGCTGCTTCGGATTTTACCGGTGTCGTGATAACGCTGGTCACCGCCTCGGGCACCGCGCTGTTCACCTTCGGGTAGCGGGCACGGATTTCCTGAAGTTGCCGGGAATCGAACCCGGTGTCTCGCAAGCTGCTCTCCTGCACATCATAGGCTGGCACATCCCCTTGTTTACCGAGGACTTCCAACAGTTGCACCGCCAGATCCGTGCGCTGTGGTTCCTTGACCAGGGCTTCTCGCAACAATGCCGCTGCTTCGGAAAAACGCCCATACGTCAGGTAGATGCCCACACCCTCCAGCACATCGCCAGATGGCGTCTCTTCGTGATGGACAGGGGCGGCCTTCACAACCGGCGCTACGGTTCGATCAAGCACCGGTTCATGCCGCGACGGTAAAACCGGGAGATCTTCGGGCAATGCCTGAGTCTGCTGTCGTAGCCGACGAACAATCAGCCCCAGCAATAGCAACAGCAACGCCAGCAACCCGATAATCAGCGGCCAGTTGAACGCCCCGGGTTCTTGTGCCACTACCGGGGCGGGCACCACGGCTTGCGGCGTGACCGGCGGTGCTTGCTGGACCTCCGCCAGGCGGGTTTGCAATTCGGTGATCTGTTTTTTTTGGCCGGCGATCTGTTCGTCTTGAGCCTGCAGCTTCGCATTCAACTCATCGACGTTTTTTTGCAGCTGCTGATTTTGCAGCACGTTGGCAGCCAGCTGTTCTGCGACAGGATCAATCACCGGTACAGCGGCCGGTGGCTCAACCTTCGCCTGGGCGGTTTTCTTCGCTACGGGTGGAGGCGCAACGGCAGGTGTAACGCTCGGGAATGGAGAGTTCGGTGAACTGGCGGCGGGTTCGTCAGTGACCGGAGTAATCCCCGGCGTTCCCGGAGGATCGATCAGCACGGTGTACTCGCGCAGCACACGGCCGTTCGGTTGATTCAGTTGCACGAGAAAATTCAGGAAGGGTTCGTTGACCGCTTTGTTGGAGCTCACCCGGATCAGGCTGCGATTGCCCCGCAGGATCGGCGTGAACTTCAGGTCATTGAGAAAGAAAAGCCGTTCGACACCAGCACGGCTGAACTCGTCTGCCGTCGCCAGGCTGACCGACAGCTCGCCCTCCTCCAGACCGGCGGCATCCACCAGGGCGATGTCGGCACGCAACGGTTGATTGAGCGCCGAATGCAGGGTGATCTCACCCAGGCCCAGTGCAGGCGCCAATGCCGAGTAGCTGACAACTCCACCGGCCAGCAGCAGCCTGGCGCAACACCGCAATACAACGTGCCAACTCTCAAGCATGAGCATCCCTTAGATAACCAGAACCAACCAGTGCGTGTTCGCACATCCGTTACGAACACGATATTGCCTGGTAGTTCTTTATAGTCTGCCCAACGGGGTATCTCAAAAAGCCGGCGCTTGCTTATGCCTCAAGATTTTTCCAGGTTGGCCAGTATGTGCCCGTGGACTCGCATGCAGACCTTCAAATCCGCCTCATCGACGCCGTCGAACAGCTCGTGGCGCAGTTGAGTGGCAATGGTTTCAATTTGTTCGATCAGGGGAAGGGCCGGTGCACAGAGGACGATTTTTTTTGCCCGGCGATCTTCGAGCACTGCCTGGCGCTGAACCAGGCCCTGGCTTTCCAGGCTGTCGAGCAGTCGTGCCAGGGTGGGCCCTTCGACGCCGACGCTTTGCGCCAATTCACGTTGGGTCGGGGCGTCGTCAAAACGCGCGAGGTGCAGCAGCACCAGCCAGCGCGCCTGAGACAAACCCAGGCCGGCCAGACGGCGGTCCAGTTCGGCACGCCAGCCGCGCGACATCTGGGCCAGTTGCATGCCAAAGCGGTGTTGATCGGTTAACGGCATAAAACACTCATGGTTAGACTGAAATAGAGAAAAACTAATTATTAGTCAGCTAAGCATGACCCTTGGCTTGAGGCAAGGTTTGCTCTGTACTGAATCGTTACATCAATACAACCGTTTCAGGATTTGAGCGTCAGATCTCGAATTCCGATTGCAGTGCGGCACGTACGCAGTACAAAACACCTTCCGGCACACGACCGGCGAACAGTGCAGCAATCTCCGCCACCGGCGGCAACTCGCCCTCGCCGTCGAGGAACGCGTCCTGCACTTCCCCCATCAAGTCTTCGGGCAGATCCAGCGCCTGTTCCAGCGACAACTGCTGCTTGCCAATGGCCTCGGCGAGCATGGTGTAGACATTCTTTTCCGAACATTGCAGCTGACCGGCGATTTGCAGCGGCGTCATGCCGGCCCGCGCGAGCGTTATCAATTCGTGGCGCACGTCGGCCACCACTTTTGGTGCCTCGACCTGACCGCCGAGGACTTCAAGGAAGGCCTCGCCGTAACGCTCCAGTTTGCGCGCACCGACACCGCTGACCGTGGCCATTTCCGATAGAGAGGTCGGCTGGCTGCGGAGCATTTCCAGCAAGGTCGAGTCGGGGAAGATGACGTACGGCGGCACCCCATGCTCCTCGGCGAGCTTGCGGCGCAAGGCGCGCAAGGCTTCCCACTGTTCGCGTTCTTCGCCGCGAACCAGCTGGCTTGCCTGGCTCTTGCTGCTTTTCGCCGTGGTTTGCGGCTTGAGGTCGCGACGCAGTTCCAGGGTCACTTCGCCCTTGAGCAGCGGTCGGCAGGTGTCACTCAGGCGCAGGCCGCCATAGCCTTCGAGATCGATGTCGGCCAGACCGCGAGCCACCAATTGGCGAAACAGCGAGCGCCACTCACTCTCGCCCATCGCCTTGCCGACACCGTATACCGACAGGTGTTGATGGCCGAAGCTGCGGACCTTTTCGTTGTCCTTGCCCAGCAACACATCCACCAGATGCCCGACGCCATAACGCTGGCCGGTGCGATAAATCGCCGAGAGCGCCTGACGGGCCGGTTCGGTAGCGTCCCAGGTCTGCACGCCGTCAACGCAGTTGTCGCAGTGACCGCACGGCTCGGGCATGTCTTCGTCGAAGTAGGCCAGCAAGGTTTGACGACGGCAGCGGGTTTCTTCGCAGAGCGAGAGCATGGCGTCGAGCTTGTGATGCTCCAGACGCTTGTGGCGCTCGTCACCTTCGGAGTTCTGCAACATCTGCTTGAGCATCACCACGTCTTGCAGGCCGTAAGCCATCCAGGCATCCGCCGGCAGACCGTCACGGCCGCCGCGACCGGTTTCCTGGTAGTAAGCCTCGAGGGATTTCGGCAAATCGAGGTGAGCAACAAAACGTACGTTGGGTTTGTCGATGCCCATGCCGAACGCCACGGTGGCAACCATGATCAGGCCTTCCTCGTTGAGGAAGCGCTTCTGGTGCAGCGCTCGTGTTTCGTTGGGCAGGCCGGCGTGGTACGGCAGCGCCGGGAAACCCTGCTCGCTGAGGAACACCGCCACTTCATCGACTTTCTTGCGCGACAGGCAGTAGACAATGCCGGCATCGCTGCGCCGCTCCGCGAGGAACGCCAACAACTGTTTGCGCGGCTGCTCCTTGGGCACGATGCGGTAAAAAATGTTCGGGCGGTCGAAACTGGAGAGGAAGCGCTCGGCATCCTGCAGGTGCAAACGATCGACGATTTCTTCGCGAGTCCGCTTGTCCGCCGTCGCGGTCAGGGCGATGCGTGGAACATTGGGAAACAGTTCCGCCAACTGGCCCAGTTGCAGATACTCGCGGCGGAAGTCGTGGCCCCATTGGGACACGCAGTGGGCTTCGTCGATGGCGAACAGGGCAATTTCAAGGCTTTGCAGGAAGGCCAGCATGCGTGGCTGGACCAGACGTTCCGGCGCGAGGTAGAGCATCTTCACTTCGCCGCGCTTGATCCGCGCAGCGAGATCGCGCTGCTGCTCGGCGCTCAGCGTGGAGTTCAACGCAGCGGCAGCGACGCCCAATTCTTCGAGGGTCGCGACCTGGTCGTCCATCAGGGCGATCAGCGGCGACACCACCACCGCCAGCCCTTCGCGCAGCAGCGCCGGCACCTGGAAGCACAGGGATTTACCGCCACCGGTAGGCATCAGCACCAGGGCGTCGCCGCCACTGGCCACGCGCTCAATGATTGCACCCTGACGGCCACGGAAACTGTCGTAGCCGAAGATGTCCTTGAGGACGCGTTGAGCCTGTTCGAGCATAAAAACTCCAAAAATCACCGAAACATCCCTGCAAGGCTGGTTCAGAACCACGCGGGCTGCACTGACAAATCGTAAGTGCGCATTGCATGACGCTTCACATTTCAGCCGCGACGCCAGCAGGGCATCACAAAGCGCGGGAGTATACCCGAGGGCTTCCTTGCAAAGGGCGCCGCTTAGAAGAGGATGCTGTGTACATATCCGTTTCTGCGGTAACGGCTGCTATTGGTTTCGCCCTTACGGCGAGTTACTTGGAAAAGCGCCAAGTAACCAAGCGCTCTTGCCCCTTTCGTTCGGCCCTTCGCCAAGGCTCAGGGTTCCCTCGCTCCGGTCCTGCTCCGTGGGCCCGCCGCCATCGGCCATCCATGGCCGGGGGCGGCTAACCCGGCCTCCATGCCGGGTTGCCCACTGCGCAGAACCTCCACTCGGCCTCTCGAGGGGGCGACTACCGCCACAGCCGCCGAGGCGGCCTGAAAGCCGACCTGGCTCTTCAGTTGTCCGCGTTGTTCTTCTCTACTGCATTCACTCATTCCGAACATGTACACCAATCCCCTGTAGGAGCCGGCTTGCTGGCGATGGCGTCCGTCCAGCCAATACATGCGTCGACTGATCCACCGCTATCGCCAGCAAGCCGGCTCCTACAGGGGATTGGGTTCACACGATTCAAAATGGTAGGAGCTGGCTTGCCAGCGATGGACGTCAACGATAACGCGGGCTGTCTGAATGAACGCGTTGCCCCGACGCTTTTCGCCGGCAAGCCGGCTCCTACAATGGATTGGGTTCACACGATTCAAAATTGTAGGAGCCAGCTTGCTGGCGATGGACGCCAACGATAACGCGGGCTGTCTGAATCAACGCGTTGTCCGGTCGTTTTTCGCGGGCAAGCCTCGCTCCTACAGGGAATCGTGTGTGTTTTTGATTTCCACCACTCATCAGGCCGAGCGTTAGCTCGCCTTCCGCTTTTGATCTGAGCGCCCCCTCGAGAGGCCGAGCGCAGGTTCTGCGCAGTGGGCAACCCGGCATGGATGCCGGGTTAGCCGCCCCCGGCCAGGGATGGCCGATGGCGGCGGGCCCACGGAGCAGGACCGGAGCGAGGGTATGGCGAGCCTTAGCGAGGCACCGAACGAAAGGGGCAAGAGCCCTTGGTTACTTGGGGCTCTTCCAAGTGACTCGCCGTAAGGGCGAAACCAATAGAAGCCGTAACCGCAGGAATGGATATGTACACCATCAAAATCCTCGCCGACTGACACACAGCATTCGCAAGCAGGCTCGCTCCAGCAAGGAATGCGCTGTTCTGGAAAATCACTGAGCGCAAATATGCCGCGCGGCTGGCCTGAGTGCTCAAGAAGGCCTAGAATTCCCGCATCTGTTAATTCCCAAGGTAGCCCTTTAATGTCCTTCGCTGAGCAACTAACCCGCCTGCAAGTCTTCCTCGACGCCGATGAACTGCATGACGAGGCGCTGGACTACGTGGCCGCCCACGGCTACCTCACCGCGCTGTCGATCTGTTCCGAAAGCGTTCCCGACCGTGAATGGATCGACGCCCTCTTCGCCGAAGAGCCGCATTACGCCGACGACACCGAGCGTGAAGCCATCGAATCCACCCTGCTGGCCCTCAAGGCTCACATCGCCCGTCAACTGGCGTCCGATGAAGAGTTCGAGCTGCCGTGCGAACTGGACCTGGGCGACGACCCGGACGATTCCGACCTGCGCGGCTGGTGCATCGGCTTCATGGAAGGCGTGTTCCTGCGCGAAGCGGCCTGGTTCGAAACCGCCGAAGACGAAGTCAGCGAAATGCTGCTGCCGATCATGGTCGGTTCGGGTCTGTTCGACGAACAGCCCGAGTTCTCCGACATCGCCGCCGACGCCAACCTGATGGACGACATGATCGTGCAGATCCCGGAAGCCCTGACCGCGCTGTACCTGCTGTGCAACGCGCCAGACGAAAAACCGGCGATCCTCAAGCCACGTCACCACTAAGGTTTTGCCTATGGACAACCCCATAGGCAACCGCTCCCTGATGTTGCGTTACGGGCTGCTGGCCATCGGCTGGCTGAGCGTAGCGCTGGGGGTGATCGGGATTTTCCTCCCGGTATTGCCCACCACGCCTTTCCTGCTGTTGGCGGCCGCCTGCTTCGCCCGCAGTTCGCCGCGTTTTTACAACTGGCTGGTGGAGCATCCACGGCTGGGTCCGTGGATTCGCGACTACCTCGACGGCAACGGCATTCCGCTCAAGGGCAAGGTCTACGCCATCGGCCTGATGTGGGCGAGCATTCTGTTGTCCTGCTACCTGGTGCCCCTGCCGTGGGCGCGCGGGTTCATGCTGACCAGTGCGGTGCTGGTGACGGTATATATTCTTCGGCAAAAAACACTCTGAAAATCCGGGCCATTGCGATGTGATGCTGGCTGTCACTCCAACCGCTTATCGGAAACCCTCCCACAACTGTTATTTCTGACAGTAGTCAATGCTGATGCTTCACGCATTAAATCAATCCGGCACTCACACCAGGACCGGAGTCCATCACCATGACAGCCAGACAACCGAACGTCCCGTCGGGCACTGCGCCCGAGGAAACAGATTTGACATTGAGTATCACAGCCGTCTGGGACTCCGAAGGGGTCCTTGTAGGTCAAAACCGCGAGACCTCGGACACCTTCTTCAAGGTCGGTGGAACCGCTGAGCCGAACAAGCCGATTCTGGTACGGGACGGCTTCAGTGTATTGGCACCCGCCCAAAGCGACGTGAACGGCATTTGGAAGACCGAGTTGTTCGAAGTCAGGGAAGTCAAACGCTACAGCCTGACGGCCTTGGGTGATTACGGCAGTAAGCCCGTTTCTACCCCCCCTCGAAACTTCACCGTGGTCGCCGACGCCCCCATCATCGAGTACATAGAAGATGACGAGGGAACGATTGATGAAGGCGAAACGACCTACTCCTCATCGGTGAGCGTCACAGGTAAAGCCCTCCCGAGCCAGAAGGTTCAGGCGTTCAATGGCAGCACACCACTTGAAGAGGCGCCGGTTAACCAAAATGGCGTTTACACACTTGAACTCAAGAATCTGCTGTCAGGCACCTCCTACACCATCACCGTCAAGGCACTCTACGGCGAAGGTAAATCATCCGAACCACGAAACTTCAACGTTGCAGCGGACATCGGCCTGTCTCTCGATGCTGTCGAAGACTCGGACGGCAATCCTGTCAACGAAGGCGACACTACCTCCGACCAAAACCTCACCGTCACGGGCAAGTGCAGGCCAGGCAAGGATGTTCAACTCCTCGACCACGACGACCCAGAAGGATTTCCGCCGGCGACCGCCAAGGGTAACGGAGAGTGGGAAATCAAAATCAGCCTGGCCCCTGGCGAGCACAGCCTGAAAGCCAAAAAACTGTACGGTGACGGGGAAGTAACCCCTACGCCCAGAACCTTTACCGTTAAAGGGGCGGATCTTGTAACGCTGGACACCGTGACTGACACCCATGGAACAACCGTCGATGACGGTGGTTTCACCTATGAGAGCAACCTGATTGCCAAAGGCGAAGGCGAAGCAGGCGAGTACGTCGAGATATTCAACGGCGACGACTCTTTAGGTGAGGGGCAAATCGGAGCTGATGGCTACGAAGTCCCCATCGGCCCGCTGCCACTCGATAATTATCGCCTTGTTGCCAAGGCAAAATACCCCGATGGCGGTGAGTCTGGCCCGTACTCGTTTGAGGTCAGAAAATCCATCGCACCACGCGAAACCCAAGTGCATGATGCCAAAGAGGAAATTATCGATAACGGTAACACCACCTCCAGTTATGTAAGAGTCGGCGGCAAAACCGAACCGCTAGCGTCGGTCAACCTCAAGGTCAACGGGACCGTCGACCCGAAATCAGAGTCGGCCAACGAGGATGGTAATTGGGCGACACTCCTCACCGGATTGGCAGTAGGCAGAGCCTATGAGGTCAGTGCCGTTGCTTCCGAAGATCATAACGCCGAATCGAATAAAGTAAGGTTCACGCGGGTTTCGGCGAACGGCTCTACCGACAGTTAACAAAGTCCATTGTGGCAGTGCAAAAAAAACCGCTTTTAGCGGTTTTTTTTGTCTCACACATTTAAAACTGATAGTTCGCACTGAAGGTGGCAGCCACGGGCTGTTCGATATTTTTACCCTTGGCATAATCGACACCGACACCAAGGTGCAGCCTCTCGGACACTGAAACCATCACCCCGGCACCGACTTCGAAACCGCTGCCCGACAGGTTGTTATTGATCGAGTTTCCATTGACCCGCACGTTGTTATCGTTCGATGCAAACTCATGGACCACCGCCACTCGCCCGTATGGACGCACCTGAGTGTCGCCCAGGTTGATGCTTCGACCCGCCATTACTCCGAGCTTTGTGCGCAATGAATGCGTGTCGTCACCTTCAGCGCTCATGCCATTGTCCAAGTAATAGCTTTCTCCCTGGATGATTGCAGCGGATACCTGAACAGAAGGTTTGGCAAACCAGCCATCCCCCAGATCAATTTGGCGACCCCCTTCTACCATCGCACTCACAGCCGAGTTGTTGTAATCGCCTTCGGAACGTTTGCCATCGCTCATACCGACTTTGGACTCGTTACGGAAATGGTTGAACTTCAGGGCGCCATCAACGAAGTAGCCATTGTCCTGATTCCGCCAGCCGAAATAAGGACCGAAGTAGTAGCTGTCAACCGTGGCCGAGGTGCCGCCGCTGAGATTCAGATCGGACTGGCTGTAACCCGCCAGCATACCGACAGTCCACGGACTGTCACCCAGTCGGGTATCGGCGCCCAGGGTGAAACCCTGTTGCTCTTGACGATAACCCACACCCATCGAACCGTCGTCAACGTTCCACTTGTTGCCATAAGCTCGTACCCACAGGCCGTGGCGCTTGTCATCCGCCTGCAACTCGCCCATGCGGTTTTCCAGCGACTTCAACTCGCCATAGGAAACGGTAAGGGCTGTCTGAAACAATGCCACTACCGATTGAGCACCGGCACTGAGCCGGGTGGTAGGGTTCAGGTAATACTCCGCTTCGCCGGAGGCGTTGGTTCTTTCGGCTAAATCGTATTGCCATGTCCCCACATCGACCCGGCCACCCAACAGCGCGAAATCTGCCTGGTTATTGCCGATTTGCACCAGCGTCAATTGTCGAGGAGACGTCGCGTCCTTGCCCGAAGCGTTGACGGCCAATTCATAGCTGCCAGTGGCCGTGCCGGCTTTCAGCAAGTCACTTTCACCGGTCTGGAAGTTGCCCTGCATGGCAATGATGCCGCTGCCATTGAGCGTACCCACCTCAAGTTGACGATTCGCACGTGGCACGCCAGGCGCACCGAAATTAACCGTGCTGTTGCTCAACGTCAGGGTGTCGATGCGGTCATCGCCAACCATGGTCAGGTTCGAACCGCTGTTAAGGCTGAGGTTGCTGTTGTTCAGGCGTCCGGTGAGCGATGAGCGATTGTTCAAGGTGACATTGGCCGTCGAACCGTTCTCGCGCAGGATATCGCCTACCATCGAAGCGCTATTGAAGGTGAGATTGGCGGTGCTATTGCCAGTCACTTGCACATTGCCTTGCAAGGTGCTGTTCGCAACCCGCATGTTCGCCGTCGAGGCGCCTTCTACTTGAAGTACATTGTCGCTCCCGCCAATCAGCGTGGAGTTGTTCAATACCTCGATGGTGGCGTTGATGCCCTGCTCCACAACAATGGCCGCTCCATTGCGCCCTTCAGCTGTCGAGTTATCCAGCACCAATGTGTTAGCGCCGACGCCGGCAGGGTCCCTGTCCATTATCACGCCAGCCCTGTCACCGCTTATACGAGAACCGGCCGATGCGAGCACTTCACCACCGCGCACGTTCAAGCCAACACTGCCGACGTCGGTTCCCGTCAAGCTCGTATTGAACAGGGTAAGGGTGCTGAAGCCAGTCACCCTGGCGCCGAGTTCACCGCCATGGAACTCACTGTTTGTGGCAGAAACAACCGAACCTTGTAGCGAGTTGTTGACCCGATTGACCACCAGGCCGACTGTATCGCTGAAAACCTTGGTCGAGTTAATGGTGGCAGTACTGTTGGTAATCGATATACCTTCAATACCAGTGTCGGCATTAATGGTCCCGCCGTTGATGTTTAGCGTAGATCCGGTTTCGACAAAGATACTCTTGGTGGTACTACCTGCCACATTCAAAGTGCTGTTATTGCGGACCAGATAATCAGTAACGGGGGTTGCCGTATCGATATCCTTAATGGTGCCGTTATCGATAATATCAGCAGCAAATAGCGACGAATTTACGAAAAAAAATGCTGGCAGCATTGCCAGTTTCTTGAATGAGCCTGTGCCTGCGGCTGTACGCGGCCTGATATTTTTAAAAGTCATGTTCGTGCGTCCTGTTCGTCAGTTCGTCAACCTCATCGAATTGCGGGTGACGTCGAGAGGTGCGCACGATACCGGCTCGTCTTACAGAAAAATGTAGGATTAATCTCTCTGAGCATGAGGAAATCACCCTGCGTCAAACCAGAGAGCTCAATAAAATAAAACTAAAAACACGCCGTAAAAAAAGGAGGCGCATAAAGCGCCTCCACTTCAGTTACTCCAACGGAGGGACAACACATGACCCGCCTTCACCCTCCCTCATATGCACCTGAACCAAATGCCTACCGGATTTTGTTGGAACCCCCCCTAGCGTCACAGTGTATTCAACTGCACCGTAGGCACTGCCAGTCTGATCGAAGACGGCGAATGGGAAATTGATATAGGCGCCATCGATGGACTCCTGCACACTGATTTTGTAATTAACCTTGTCGGTTACACCAACGATTGGAGTAATACCAGCGGCATCTGAATACGCCTGATAAACAAGCTCGATATCTTGATCCGCCAGTTGAGCATCCGGTGGAATCAAGACAATAATTGCCAATCCACCGCCCGAAACTCTGCGAACGGAATTACAGTTAAGATAACCAAAGTCCTCATCAAGATGCTGGAATACCGGATCAGACACGTCGACATCATGAATTTGAACGTCAACTTCTGTCGGCAGAGAAACAGCATAGCCATCCGCAACTGCATCAAAGGCGATGTAGTGAACCAGCGTATCGATATCATTGCCTGATGCATCAACCAACGTCCACGGGACCGTAAAAGTAATTTCAAAGCCGGTGGGTTCGGTGCCGAGAACGACATAACGCCCGCCTTCATTCGGCGTGGCAGATACCGGAACTTCTACGCCGTTCCAGTAAAGCTGCACTTCTTCGCCTGCTTTAGACCCATCGTACAAAGGTACAGTGACTGTCACAGGCCCCGTTGAGTCAACTTTGCGTATCACATTGTTTTCAGGTGTAACGGCGCCTTTAGCCGTCACCAAAGGCAAACTTTCGTCCGGTGGCCCTGGTTTTTCGGGGTCTATGGTGCCGGGCCTTCTCAAATCTTTTTTGACAAGTGTAACGAGGGGGCCAGCAGCAGGGTGGTGTTTGTTACCACGCCGAACCCGCAGTCCTACCGGGACGTCATCCTTAAAGGCAACACCGTTGTAGACGTCTCTAAAATGCACGTCAGTAAAGACTGGAAAACCAGTGATCAACTTTTCCTGTTGTACCCTGCCATCCCAGATAATTTGCATATAGTCACGACCGGACACAAACCCCACATACTGTTCTTTGATGCCAGCTCCCACACCGGTAACAGTCTGCGCGTCAATCAAGCTGATGACCCCGTCGTCCTCGTACTGTGGAACAAAGGGTGGTACCAACACCGGAGGATCAGTCAGAACCAAGTCAAGATGCAGACGATCCGATTGCGCCGATCGATTGCCTTTACGGTCAGTATGATCAGTCCAAAGCGCTTTAGGGATTTCCTCCGTGCCTACCATCTCTTTGGTTAAACTGAACACCGGCGCAGTAATCGGGCTTTTGAGAGTCTCTGTCCCGACCAATACGGTATCGTTTATACGTGAACCAAACCAACAGCGGATGACATCACCAATTTTGTTGGCTTGGGTCAGCGGCGCTGTCACTTCTATATATCCGTGAAGATCTAGGTACTCCTTGGTAATTTCAGTAACCGGGGCCGTCGGCTTAATGGGCGGAGGTGCTTCCCTGTCGACATTGACAGTCAATGGAGTGACTACAGCTCCGGTATTCCCTCCATGATTAATACGGTACTTTAACTCGTGCCTACCAGCTTTATCTGTCAATCCGGCAGGCAACGTCAAATCAATAGGGAAATTAGCAGGGTTAACGGGGGTTGTATAAGTAAATTTTGGCTCGCTCAGCAAAGTCCCGTCCCACATAAGCTGAACGATCCCGTCGATGGGAGGATTAGTTTGCTGCGACTGTTCAAACTGGTCTATCTGGACCTTGAGTGGCAAACCCTGAAACTGGAAATGAAGCTGATTCACATCATCATCGACTTCATGGTTCATGAAGGCGTTATCCGGGTGTAGTCTTGGCGGAGCAGCCGGTACTGGGTCTGCTGAAAATCGCAACTTTCGATAAGCCAGTGCGTTTTCCTGTTCCTTCGTCAGTCGAGTCAGCTTGATGTAGTTCGACATATTATCGTTCCTTTCAGTGCCTGGGCTTTACCTGCCCTTAGGTATAACGACCCAGCGCCTGACCAACGACTGCAAGGCGCCGATAAACAACCTGCTTTGCAAACATTCGCTACAACTAAAAACCTGCAACCTCATGGTTGGATTTAAAGACAGGCCGCTAGCGCTGGCTACTGTCAGAAATCACAGGTTTTGCTACCGCTGGTCGGACACTTCCCCAAACTGCACACAACAAAAAACCCGCCATCCCTTACACAGGGATGACGGGTTTTGTTGTTTAAGGTTTCAGGTCACACGGTATCCACCTTCAACGAGTGGTCATTCAACATGCCGTTGATGATGGTCGCCGTATCCGCTCCGGCAATCACCCCACCCGCGCCCGGTGTCACACCGTAATGGCTGGCCAGGTCCACACCGGCCAGGTCGATCGTCTGGTTCGGCGCAGCACCCGCCATGCCGCTGACGTCGATGCTGGTGACCAGTGAATCGCCGCTGCCGGTGACTTTGAAGTGCAGGTAGTCATCCAGCGACGCCGCCGTGCCGTTCTCCCCTTGCAGCAGTTGCGACAGGTCGAGTTTGTCGGCACCTGGCGTGAAGTCGGTGACCACGTCGTGGCCGCTGTTGCCTTTGAGCCACAGGAAGGAGTCGGTGCCGGCACCACCGGTGAGGGTGTTGTTGCCGAGGCCGCCGATGAGCACATCATCGCCGCCGCCACCGTTGAGCACGTCGTTGCCGAGGCCGCCGGTGATGATGTTGTTGTGGCTGTCGCCAGTCAGTTTGTCATCGAAGCTGGAACCGGTGAGGTTTTCGATGGCGGTCAGGGTATCAGTGCCGGCACCCACGGTGTTTTGCGCGCCGAGCAGGCTCAGATCCACTTTGACCCCGGCGGTGGCGTGGGCGTAGCTCGCGGTGTCGATACCGGTGCCGCCGTCGAGCAGGTCGTTGCCCGCGCCGCTGTAGAGCAAGTCATTGCCGGCGCCACCGTGCAGCTCGTTGTTGCCTGCACCGGCGGTGAGCACATCGTTGCCGTCGCCGGCGTTGATCACGTTGTTGCCGGTGCCCGCCACCAGCATGTCGTCGCCCGTTGTGCCGGTGAGGGTGTGACCGTCCTGATAGCTGATGGTCACCGCTGTGCTGTCGTCGACGGCGTAGGCGCCGTGATAGTCCGGGGTGGTGTTGTGGGCGCCGGAGTAGTCGACGGTCATGGTCAGTTGGTAGTTTTCCGCGCCCTTGCCGTTGCCATGCCCGCCGTCATCGATGTTGATGATGTGGATCTGGTAGGTGCCGTCTACTGCGGCGGTGATGGTCTGGCCATCGCCGATGCCGATGAACGAGCCGCCGTTGACCGAGTACTCCATGCTGACGTGACCGCCCGCCAGGTTGTGATCGAGGTTCAGGGTTTCACCCTGTTTGAGGGTGACGGTGATGTGGTCCTCGTCATTGCTGTTGCTGTTGCTGTTGCTGTTGCTGTTGCCGTTGCCGTTGCCGTTGCCGTTGTTGTTGTTTTTGGCTTCGCCCAACGCTCCGCTGACCACCAGCACCGCGGTCATGGCTGCGGTGTTGGCGACGAATGCGCTGCGCGCGATGGTCACCGATTGAGCGTTGTTGCCGGTGAAGCTGTAGCTCGGGTTGCTGCCGGTAAAGTCCGCACCTTTGACAATCCAGCCAGTGTTGAAGGTGGTTGGCGATACGGTCAGCGGGTTGGTGTTGGCATCGATGTCGTTGGCCAGCAGCACGTCGCCCGGCACCGTGACGTTGCCCGACAGGACGTTGGTGATGATGGCGACGCCATTGTCGCTGACTGCGTTGATGCAGCCGTTGCTGACGTCGATGGTGATGGTCGTGGTGCTTTCGTCACCGTCGTTATCACGCAGGGTGTAGGTGAAGACGTCGGTCGCACCGGGGCCGTTCACGGCATTCGGGGTGCTGTGGTATTCGACGTTGCCTTGGGCGTCCAGGGTCAGGTAGCCGTAGGTGCCGTTGATGTGGGTGTTGAGGCCGCCGTTGACCGGCGTCGAAGTGTCCGAGCCGGCGCGCACGCCGACCACGCCACCGCCGAGCAAAGGTCCATCGGCGCCGGCGACGTCATTCCACAGCACGTTGCCGCTGACGGTGCCGCCCTCCACCACCGACGTTGCCTCAAGGTTGGCGTTCGGCGTGTCATCGACGATGTTGACGTTGATCTGCCCGGTTGCGGTGCTGCCGTTGACATCCTTGGCCGCCACATCGAAGTGCTCGGAGATGCTGTCGGCACCACCGGGATTCGGGTGGTCGCTGTCGTAGCGCAACGTGTAGCTGTAACTCACCACGCCGGTCGCCGGGTTGTAACCGGTGATGGTCAAAATCGCACCGGTGTCGGTCTCGCTCGATTGCGGGAAACCTGCCGCCACGCCGGCGGTGACCACGGCGATGCCGCCGACGGTGAGGGTCAGCAGGCCATCCGGTGCGTTGACGTTGAAGGTGCCGGTCTGGGTCAGCGCCGGTGCGTCCGGGTCGGTGCCGTAGGTGAGGTTTTTTTCGTAGACGGTCAGTTCACCGCCATACGCGTCAAGGCCGCTGAGGGTGACCGGGCTGATGCAGCCGTTGCTGACGTCGATGGTGATGGTCGTGGTGCTTTCGTCACCGTCGTTATCGCGCAGGGTGTAGGTGAACACGTCGGTCGCGCCCGGGCCGTTCACCCCGTTCGGGTAGCTGTGGTATTCGGCGTTACCCTGGGCGTCCAGGGTCAGGTAACCGTAGGTGCCGTTGATGTGGGTGTTGAGGCCGCCGTTGACCGGGGTCGAGGTGTCCGAGCCGGCGCGCACGCCGACCACGCCACCGCCGAGCAAGGGGCCATCGGCGCCGGCGACGTCATTCCACAGCACGTTGCCGCTGACGGTGCCGCCCTCCACCACCGACGTTGCCTCAGGATTGGCGTTCGGTGTGTCATCGACGATGTTGACGTTGATCTGCCCGGTTGCGGTGCTGCCGTTGACATCCTTGGCCGTCACATCGAAGTTCTCGGAGATGCTGTCGGCACCACCGGGATTCGGGTGGTCGCTGTCGTAACGCAGTGTGTAGCTGTAGCTCACCACACCGGTCGCCGGGTTGTAACCGGTGATGGTGAAGATCGCGCCGGTGTCGGTCTCGCTCGATTGCGGGAAACCTGCCGCCACGCCGGCAGTGACCACGGCGATGCCGCCGACGGTGAGGGTTAGCAGGCCATCCGGCGCGTTGACGTTGAAGGTGCCGGTCTGGGTCAGGGCCGGTGCGTCCGGGTCGGTGCCGTAGGTGAGGTTTTTTTCGTAGACGGTCAGTTCACCGCCATACGCGTCAAGGCCGCTGAGGGTGACCGGGCTGATGCAGCCGTTGCTGACGTCGATGGTGATGGTCGTGGTGCTTTCATCACCGTCGTTATCACGCAAGGTGTAGGTGAACACGTCGGTCGCGCCGGGGCCGTTCACCCCGTTCGGGTAGCTGTGATATTCGGCGTTGCCCTGGGCGTCCAGGGTCAGGTAACCGTAGGTGCCGTTGATGTGGGTGTTGAGGCCGCCGTTGACCGGGGTCGAGGTGTCCGAGCCGGCGCGCACGCCGACCACGCCACCGCCGAGCAAGGGGCCATCGGCGCCGGCGACGTCGTTCCACAGCACGTTGCCGCTGACGGTGCCGCCCTCCACCACCGAGGTCGCGTCCGGGTTGGCGTTCGGTGTGTCATCGACGATGTTGACGTTGATCTGTCCGGTCGCGGTGCTGCCGTTGACATCCTTGGCCGTCACATCGAAGTGCTCGGAGATGCTGTCGGCACCACCGGGATTCGGGTGGTCGCTGTCGTAACGCAACGTGTAGCTGTAGCTCACCACACCGGTCGCCGGGTTGTAACCGGTGATGGTGAAGATCGCGCCGGTATCGGTCTCGCTCGATTGCGGGAAACCTGCCGCCACGCCCGCCGTAACCACGGCGATGCCGCCGACGGTGAGGGTCAGCAGGCCATCCGGCGCATTGACGTTGAAGGTGCCGGTCTGGGTCAGCGCTGGTGCGTCCGGGTCGGTGCCGTAGGTGAGGTTTTTCTCGTAGACGGTCAGTTCACCGCCATACGCGTCAAGGCCGTTGAGGGTGACCGGGCTGATGCAGCCATTGCTGACGTCGATGGTGATGGTCGTGGTGCTTTCGTCGCCGTCGTTATCACGCAAGGTGTAGGTGAACACGTCGGTCGCACCGGGGCCGTTCACCCCGTTCGGGTAGCTGTGGTATTCGGCGTTGCCTTGGGCGTCCAGGGTCAGGTAGCCGTAGGTGCCGTTGATGTGGGTGTTGAGGCCGCCGTTGACCGGGGTCGAGGTGTCCGAGCCGGCGCGCACGCCGACCACGCCACCGCCGAGCAAGGGGCCATCGGCGCCGGCGACGTCATTCCACAGCACGTTGCCGCTGACGGTGCCGCCCTCCGCCACCGAGGTCGCGTCCGGGTTGGCGTTCGGTGTGTCATCGACGATGTTGACGTTGATCTGCCCGGTTGCGGTGCTGCCGTCGACATCCTTGGCCACCACGTCGAAGTGTTCGGAAATGCTGTCGGCACCACCGGGATTCGGGTGGTCGCTGTCGTAGCGCAGCGTGTAGCTGTAACTCACCACACCGGTCGCCGGGTTGTAACCGGTGATGGTGAAGATCGCGCCGGTGTCGGTCTCGCTCGATTGCGGGAAACCTGCCGCCACGCCCGTCGTAACCACGGCAATGCCGCCCACGGTCAGGGTTTGCAGACCGTCCAGCGCGGTGACGGTGAAGGTGCCGGATTGGGTCAGGGCCGGTGCGTCCGGGTCGGTGCCGTAGGTGAGGTTTTTTTCGTAGACGGTCAGCTCGCCGCCCTCTACGTCGAGGCCATCCAGGGTGACGGGATTGTCTGGATTGTCTGGATTGTCTGGAGTATCCGGAATGTCCGGAATGTCCGGACGATCCGGGGTATCCGCCACAATCGGTGCAGCGGTCGCATTGCCGCCATTGTCCGGATCACCGGCCAGACGCTCCCGGGGAAATTCGGGAACACCATTGAAGCCCGCCGTGGGAAAACCGACAGTCGGATCGACCCGCCCGGCCACTTCCTCCAGCAGCACAAAACTATGGCCGCCGCCCAATGCACCGCCGGGCGCACCCGGTGTGCCCGGCCCCGCCGCGGTCGCTTCAGCGGTTTGGGTCGGGTCGTCGCCCGCCGCGATGGCTTTTTGTACTCGCTCGACATCTGACAGTTGAGCCTGAGTCGGCGTGGTCGCTTCAGGTGTATTCACATGGGAGGCGTGATCCACCAGCAACTGAGGGTTCATTTGCAGGCTGCTGCCACGCCCGAGCGTCAGTTCCTGGCCATTTTGCAGGTGCACCGCCACCGCGCCTTCGGCCCCGGTGATCAGTTGATCGCCGGCAAACAGCCGGTCCCCCTCGATCAGCACACGCCGGGTACCGTCGCTCCCCTGGGCGAACACCTGACCAATGACCTTACTGACGATACCGATGAGCGTAGCCATGTGCACTTCCTCCGCTGCCGACTGCCGTCGGCATCCTGTTGTTTGCGAAGAACGTGCTCATGGGTAAAGCGGTGGCCGGCGAGCCTCTTCCGGGGAGCAGCTCGTCAACACCAAGCCACTGCCCTGGCGACTATCTCGCCAAGCGTGTCGCTCACGGGCGACGTGTCCGCTACGGAATAAAACCCTCTGCAATCAAAGGCATCGGGATCCTGTTCGGTAACACCTCGTCCAGTGAGCGATGCGTAACGGTTCTGAACCAACCAAGTGACAAAAAACCGTCACCAAGAAAACCGTTTCGCGTCCCTCCCCTCCAGCACTTCTACGCCCTAGTCGATATGTGGGTGGAACTTTCCTTTTGCCCTTTCGAGCGCCCTAACGCTCATAAATCAAGGGCTTTCGACGTGAACAATGTGCTGGATTTTGCAGAGCGCATAAGTTTTTTTTGGCATAACCCTTATGAGAAATCCTTCTTAGATTCCTCCCAGAATGTTCTTAGCTCTGTTGTAAAGAGCATGAAACGGTTTTACCTATAAATGTCGTCAAATAATTGGCGACTAATAAGCACCATTAGGACTCAGGGAGATGTACCCATGCGCCGATTGAACCCCATCTGCAGTGCGATTCTATTGGCGATGGCCTGTACTTCTCAGGCTCACGCCATGTCACTGACCGAGGCGATCCAGAGCACCCTTGCGACTCACCCGGAACTGGCGTCGCGGGTGGACAGCCGTCTGTCGGCCGATGAAGACGTGAAAGTCGCCAAGGGGGGCTTTTATCCTTCCGTGGACCTGAACGCCTCGTACGGGCGCGGGTACAGCGATAACACCAACACCCGGGCCTTCGGCAATCACCACACGGAAATCCTGAACTACACCCAATCGGAACTGCGTCTGCGGCAGATGCTGTTCGATGGCTTCAACACGGCCAACGAAGTCGAGCGCACCAAAGGCGTGGTCAATTCACGGGCCTATTACGCGCAGGGCACCGCTCAGGATCTGGCCCTGCGCACCATCGAGGTCTACCTCGAAGTGCTCAAGCGCCGCGAACTGGTGACGCTGGCCAAGAACAACCTGCAAGCCCACCTGCGGGTCAACGACCAGATCGGCCTGCGCACCCAGCGCGGGATCGGCAGCACCGCTGACGCCGACCAGTCCGTGGCGCGTCGAGCCCTCGCGGAAAACAACCTCGACACCGCCGAAGTCGATCTGGCCGATGCCGAAGCGAATTTCTACGCCGTCACAGGGCGCATGCCCGATGAACTGGAAACGCTGCCATCGATTCGCGGCGAATTGCCGGCCACGATCCGGGATGCCCAACAAAGCATGGTCGACAACAACCCGTACCTGAAATCGGCCCAGGCAGATGTGCAATCGGCCGAGAGCCAGTACGAAGTCGCCAAGTCGCCGTTCTACCCACGCTTCGACGCTGAAGCCGCGGTGGGGGCGAATAACAACATCGCCGGTGAAGAAGGCCACGACAACGAATGGCGCGTCGGCGTCGTGATGAACTACAACCTGTTCCGCGGCGGCAGCGACAAGGCACGACTGGCCTCCGACGCGCACAAGATCAACCAGGCCATGGACATCCGCAACAACGCCCTGCGCCAGCTCAACGAGAACATTCACCTGGCCTGGAACGCCATGGTCAACGCGAAAAAACAAACCCCGACTGCCCGCGAATACGCCGAAACCACTACCCGCGTACGGGCGGCGTATCAGGACCAGTTCGGCCTCGGCCAACGGACCCTGCTTGACGTGCTCGACAGTGAAAACGAACTCTACAACGCCAACCGTCGCTATACCGAAGTGCGCTACACCGAGGAATTCTCGATGTACCGCGTGCTGGCAAACATGGGCCAGTTGCTGAGCAAACAACGCGTGGTACTGCCCGCCGACGCGATTGCCCGGACCGAAGTGAAAAACGAAGCCCGTTTGCCTGAACTGAAGTAGCGTACTGGAGCGAGCAATGTGACCAGCATGGAATCCGGCAACACTGGTGTCGATCCGCGGCTGAGCTTCGATGACCCGCTTCTGGACGGTCTGTTGATTCTCTGCAAACTTCATGGCGCGACGGTCAGTCGCGCCAGCCTGAGTGCCGGGCTGCCAATGGCACACCAACGCCTGAGCCTGGACCTGCTGCCGCGCGCAGCGGCCCGGGCCAGTTTGCAGGCGCGTTTGTTGCGCCGTGAACTGGGCGACATTTCTGCGCTCAACCTGCCGGTGCTGCTGATCCTCGACAACGGTCGCACCGCCGTGCTGCGTCGCTTTGGCGATGATGGTCGCCTGCTGATTCTGCCGAGCGAAGCCGACGGCGGCGAGCAATGGGTCAGCCGTGAAGAGCTGGCCGAAAGTTATAGTGGCCAGGCCTTGTTCGCCCGGCCACGGCATGAACTCGAAGACCTGCGTTCGCCACTGGTGCCGCGTGTGGAGGCGTGGTTTCGCGACACCTTGAAGCTGTCGAAGTGGCTTTACAGCGATGCGATCCTGGCGAGTTTCCTGATCAACCTGCTGGGGCTGATGGTGCCGTTGTTCGTGATGCAGACCTACGACCGAGTGGTGCCGAACCAGGCCACTTCGACCCTGTGGGTGCTGTCCATCGGCTTGCTGACCGGCACCGGTTTCGAGCTGGCATTGCGGGTGGTCCGCGCGCATTTGCTGGACACCGCCGGCAAGAAGACCGACGTGATCCTGTCCGCGACCTTGTTCGAACGCATCACCGGCATGTCGATGAAAGCGCGGCCGGCGACCATCGGCGGTTTTGCCCAGAGCATCCATGACTTCCAGGGCCTGCGCGAATTCCTCACCGCGGTCACCCTGACCAGCCTGATCGACCTGCCCTTCGCCGTGCTGATGCTGGTGGTGATCGGCCTGCTCGGTGGCTGGCTGGTAGTCATTCCGTTGCTGGCGTTTCCGATTACGATCCTGTTCGCAATGGTGATTCAGGTAAGGCTGCGCGACACCGTGCAAAAAAGCCTGACCCTCGGCGCCGAACGCCAGGCGTTGCTGATCGAAACCCTCGGCGGCCTGGAAACCCTCAAGGCCTGCAGCGCCGAAAGCGAGCGCCAGCACAAATGGGAAAGCACCCACGGCGCCCTCACCCGCCTCGACAGCCACGCGCGCAACCTCTCGGCGCTGGCCACCAACGGCACGCTGTTCATCCAGCAGTTCTCCGGCATGGCGACCATCGTCGCCGGGGTCTACAGCATCATCGCCGGCAACCTCAGCGTCGGCGCGCTGGTGGCGACCTACATGCTTGGCAGCCGCGTACTCGCACCGCTGGGGCAGATCGCCGGGCTGATCACGCGCTATCAGCAAGCGCAACTGACCATGAAAAGTACCGATGCGCTGATGGGCCTGCCGCAGGAGCGCGATGCGAAACAGCGGCCATTGGAGCGCACGCAACTGCAAGGCGCCCTCGACGTCAGCGGCGTGACCTTTCGCTACAACGGCCAGAATGCACCAGCGCTGGCCAACATCAGTTTCAGCCTCAAACCCGGTGAGCGGGTCGGCATCATCGGTCGCAGCGGCTCGGGCAAAAGCACCCTGGGGCGACTGGTCATGGGGTTCTACGAACCGGAGGAAGGCCAGTTGCTGCTCGATGGCCTGGACCTGCGGCAACTGGACGTCGCCGACCTGCGCCAGCAGATCGGTTACGTCGCCCATGACCTGCCGTTGCTGGCCGGCAGCCTGCGCGACAACCTGACACTCGGCGCACGCTACATCAGCGATGCGCGGATGCTGGAGGTGGCCGAACTGACCGGCGTCACCGAGCTCGCGCGCCAACACCCACAAGGGTTTGACCGCCCCGTCGGCGAACGCGGGCAGTTGTTGTCGGGGGGGCAACGCCAAGCCGTATTGCTGGCCCGCGCCTTGTTGCTCGACCCGCCAATCATGCTGCTCGACGAACCCACCAGCGCCATGGACAACAGCAGCGAAGATGTTTTGCGGCAAAAACTTCACGGTTGGGTCCAGGGTAAAACCTTGCTGCTGGTGACCCACCGCACCTCGATGCTCAGCCTGGTGGATCGGCTGGTGGTGCTCGACAACGGGCGGATCGTCGCCGACGGTCCGAAAGAAGCGGTCATCGATGCACTGCGCAAGGGCCGTGTCGGCTCTGCGGCCGTCTAGGAGTCCGCTCATGTCATCGTCACAAAGCTCACGCGGCTACTTCGACAGCTTCAGCAAAAGCGCCGAAAGCGAGTTCATGCCGGAGACGGCCGGCGCTTCGTTGCAGGATTCCCCACGCTGGTCGCGGATCACCGTGTGGCTTGCCGCTACGCTGATCATCAGCGCCGTGGTCTGGGCCAAATACGCCGTGTTGCAGGAAGTCACCATGGGCGAAGGCAAGGCGATTCCGTCGAGCAAGGTGCAGGTGATCCAGAACCTGGAAGGCGGCATCGTCACCGAGATTTTTGTGCGCGAAGGGCAAATGGTGAACAAGGGCGACACGTTGCTGCGCCTGGATGACACGCGGTTTCTGTCGAACAAGGGCGAGAGTGAAGCGGATCGTTATGCCTTGACCGCGCAGGTCGAACGCCTGTCCGCCGAGGCCGAGGGGCGGCCGTTCAGTTTGTCGCCGGAGGTGATTGCCAAGGCCCCGCAAGTGGCCGAGGACGAGCGCTCGCTGTACGAACAACGGCAACGCCGGTTGGCCAGCGAGCAACGCACGCTGACCGAACAACTGCGGCAGAAAACCCAGGAACTGGCGGAGTTCCGCTCCAAACAGGGTCAATACAGTTCAAGCCTGGCGTTGCTGCAACAGGAAATGAACATGTCCGCGCCACTGGTGGGCACCGGGGCGGTGTCGCCGGTGGAAATCCTGCGGCTCAAACGCAGCGCGGTGGAAATACGCGGTTCGCTGAATGCCACGACCCTGGCGATTCCTCGCGCCGAGTCGGCGATCAACGAGATCAAAAGCAAGATCGACGAGTCGGAACAAACCTTCCGTTCGGACGCGGCGAAAGAGCTCAATGAGAAACGCACCGAGCTGTCGAAAATCACCGCATCGAGCATCGCCATCGACGACCGCGTGAGCCGCACCACGGTGGTATCGCCGGTACACGGGATTATCAAAGTGCTGAAGGTCAACACCATCGGCGGCGTGGTCCAGCCGGGCAGCGATATGGTGGAAATCGTGCCCATCGAAGACAACCTGCTGATCGAAGCCAAGGTGCGCCCGCAAGACGTGGCGTTCCTGCATCCGGGGCAGAAAGCGATGGTCAAGTTCAGTGCATACGACTACACGATTTATGGTGGGTTGAGTGCCAGGCTTGAACTGATTGGTGCGGACACGATTACTGACGACAAGGGCAACAGCTTCTATCTGATTCAGGTGCGGACCGATAAAAACCACTTGGGCGGGGATGTGAAACCACTGCTGATCATTCCGGGGATGGTGGCGACGGTGGATATCATTACCGGGGAGAAAAGTGTGTTGGATTATCTGCTGAAACCGGTGTTGAAAGCGCGGACGGAGGCGATGCGGGAGCGGTAATCACTTTCCGAAAAATTGGGTGTTTGACCCGGCCTCTTCGCGGGCAAGCCTCGCTCCTACAGGTTATGCGTTGATTCCGACATTACGCATACCTGTAGGAGCGAGGCTTGCCCGCGAAGAGGCCCTCACTGACGACTATTGCGGACCGTGGTTGCGCTGGAAAACGGCCTCCCCCATCGCCGCAATCTGCCCCTCGATCAACGCCTCGAACGGTTTCAACAACGGCTCGAAACTGACAGGCGCTTCCAGCGTCTGCAACGCCTGCACAATCGCCTCCACCGTCGACAACGCCCCCGGCGCCGGCGCCTTGCGCAAGCGATACCGCGACACGCCGCCCTCCACCAAAGTCACTCGGGGCAATGCCGCCAGCAGCGGATTGAGGTGCAGCATTTTGCGCGCCTTGCGCCAGGTGCCGTCCGGCACGACCAACAAAAGTGGCTCATCGTTTGCGGCGTACGCCTGCATCGGTTGCGCATCATCGGCCGGAAACAATAATCGCGCCTGATAGCCCGACTGGTTCAACAGTGCCGGTAAATCCTCGAACACTTCACCCACAATCAACTCGGCATTGTTCAACCCCAACGCCGCCAGCCTTGCGGTGTTCAGCGCATGGTTCACTTCGCTCGGATGCTGCAACAGCAACACCCGAGTGCGGCTGTCGAGGCTCGGGATCAATGGGCACAGGCAGTGGGTTTGCGGGCGCAGGCAGCGCGGGCATTGGATTCTGGACATGGTTTCAAGCCTGATTGAGCTGCGCCTTGAGCAGGTCGCGGAAGGTCTGGATCAACGGTTCGCGGCTGCGGCCCCGGCGCATGATCATCGAGAACGGTGCCTGGTAACCGAAGGTCGCCGGCAGCAACACGCGTAAATCACCCTTGTCGGCCCAGGCCTGGGCGTAATGCTCCGGCAGGTAACCGATGTAGGCGCCGGACAGCACCAGAATCAACTGCGCCTCCATACTTTCCACGGTCGCGGCACTGTGCTTGAAGCCGTGGCGCGCCAGTTCGGCCTGGCTCCAATAGCCGCGACCGACCATGCGCTGCTGGGTGATGACCTGTTCGGGAATGCGCCGCTCGGTGAACAGCGGATGACGGCTGCTGCAATACAGCCAGTGTTGCTCGCGGTACAACGGCATGTAGACCAGCCCGCTCATGCGCGTGGAAAACGCACCGATGGCCAGGTCGAGGCGGTTGTCCTGTACGCCGAGTTGCAGCTCGTACGGGCTCATCACCGACAGGTGCAAATGCACGGCCGGGTGTTCCTGGCTGTAGGCGCCGATGGCTTCGGCGAACGGCAAGGCCTTGTCGCTGACGGTGGAGTCGATGACGCCGAGGTTCAGCGTACCGCGCAATTCGCCCTTCAGCGCCGCCGCGTATTGCTCGAAGCCTTCGAGTTCGCCGAGCAGGCGCAGGGTTTCCTGATGGAACAGCTCGCCTTTGCTGGTCAGGCTGAAACCGCCGCGCCCGCGATGGCACAGCACCAGGCCGAGGGCCGCTTCGAGCTGGCTCATGTAGGTGCTGATCGCCGAGGTCGAGAGGTTGAGCTCTTGCTGGGCGTTGGCAAACCCCTGATGGCGGACCACGCTGACGAAGATGCGTAATAGTTTCAGGTCGGGTAAAGCGTTGGCCATGGGGGCTCCGTAGCGTGTATCGGTGAGTCCGCGTTGTTTGACGGCGGTTGCTGCGCAACCGATCGCCAGCAAGCTGGCTCCTACAGGTCGGCACCGATTTCGAGACACACACAAATCCTGTAGGAGCGAGGCTTGCCCGCGAAGAGGACCTCCGGGCAGACGAGAAGTCTATCCCCCCTCCCGCCATTAGTTTAGAAAAATCTGAACTAAGTATTTGTCCGTAGCGATTCTTCCCGGTCACTACATTTCGCAGAATCGGCCCCTAACGGTGCCCGAGCCTCCCCGGTGCGGTGCAACCGACATAAATAAAACAACGACGATGAGGCCTTACCCGTGGACAAGATTCTTCACCAACCACTGGGCGGCAACGAAATGCCGCGCTTCGGCGGCATCGCCACCATGCTCCGACTCCCCCATGTACCTACCGCTGCCGGCCTGGACGCTGCCTTTATCGGCATCCCACTGGACATCGGTACTTCCCTGCGCCCTGGCACCCGTTTCGGGCCGCGTGAAATCCGCGCCGAATCGGTCATGATCCGCCCGTACAACATGGCCACTGGCGCGGCACCGTTCGACTCGCTGTCGGTTGCCGACATCGGCGACATCGCGATCAACACCTTCAACCTGCTCGACGCCGTGCGGATCATCGAAGAGTCTTACGACAATATCCTTGAACACGATGTGATCCCCCTGACCCTCGGCGGCGACCACACCATCACCCTGCCGATCCTGCGTGCCATCCACAAAAAGCACGGCAAGGTCGGCCTGGTGCACATCGACGCTCACGCCGATGTGAACGATCACATGTTCGGCGAGAAAATCGCCCACGGCACCACCTTCCGTCGCGCCGTCGAAGAAGGTCTTCTGGATTGCGACCGTGTAGTGCAAATTGGCCTGCGCGCTCAGGGCTACACCGCCGATGACTTCAACTGGAGCCGCAATCAGGGTTTCCGTGTGGTTCAGGCCGAAGAATGCTGGCACAAATCCCTGGCCCCCCTGATGGCCGAAGTTCGCGAGAAAGTCGGCGGCGGTCCTGTGTACCTGAGCTTCGATATCGACGGTATCGACCCGGCCTGGGCACCTGGCACCGGCACTCCGGAAATCGGCGGCCTGACCACCATTCAGGCAATCGAGATCGTTCGTGGCTGCCAAGGTCTCGACCTGGTCGGTTGCGACCTGGTAGAAGTCTCGCCCGCTTATGACACCACCGGCAACACCTCGCTGCTGGGCGCCAACCTGCTGTACGAAATGCTCTGCGTACTGCCTGGCGTGGCCCACCGCTGAGGATTGGTCATGAACGAACGTGATCAGGTTCTGCACGCTGCCGCCGACCTGGTGGCAGCCTTTGCCCGTAACGATCGCGAAGCCTACTTCGGCGCCTTCAGCTTTGACGCCAGCTTCGTTTTCTACACCCTCGAGCAGCCTCTGCTGTCGCGCGATGCCTATCAGGCGTTGTGGGACACCTGGCGTGCCGAGGATGGCTTCGAGGTGCTGTCGTGCACCTCGAGCAACGCTTTCGTCAGCCTGCAGGGTGACGTCGCGATTTTCATCCATGACGTGGCCACCGAGCTGCGCATGCAAGGGGAGCAACACTTCAGCCAGGAGCGCGAGACGATTGTTTTCAAGAAACAAGCGTCTGGCCAAGAACAACAAGGCCTATGGCTGGCCTGCCACGAACATTTGTCCGCAATGCCGGAAGGGCTGCCACCCCCTTAGCCAAACAGGTGACGCTCACACACGATGAGCGCGCCTTTATGATCGGAGCAGATCATGAATAACAACAACAACGACCAAAGCCTTACGCACATTGAAACCTACGGGGTCGAACAGATCCCGGACAACGAACGCACCGCAGGCCCGACGGATTTGTTCCGGATGATCTTCGGCGGTTCCAATACCTTTGCCACCGCCGTGCTCGGCAGTTTCCCGGTGCTGTTCGGCCTGTCATTCCAGGCGGGTGTCTGGGCGATTGTGCTGGGCGTGTTGCTGGGCTCGCTGATCCTCGCGCCGATGGGCCTGTTCGGCCCGATCAATGGCACCAACAACGCCGTGTCTTCCGGTGCGCACTTCGGCGTGCACGGGCGGATCGTCGGTTCGTTCCTGTCGTTGTTGACCGCTATCGCCTTCTTCTCGCTCTCGGTGTGGAGTTCGGGTGATGCGCTGATCGGTGGCGCAAAACGCCTGATCGGCCTGCCGGAAACCGACCTGACCCTGGGCCTGGCCTACGGTCTGTTCGCGATCCTGGTGCTGACGGTTTGCATCTACGGCTTCCGTTTCCTGCTGTGGGTCAACAAGATCGCGGTGTGGAGCGCCAGCCTGCTGTTCCTGCTGGGCATCTTCGCTTTCGCCGGTCCTTTCGATGTGAACTACGCCGGCACCGTGAGCATGGGCCAACCGGGTTTCTGGGCTGCCTTCATCGGCGCTGCGCTGGTGGCGATGAGCAACCCGATTTCCTTCGGCGCGTTCCTCGGCGACTGGTCGCGTTACATCCCGCGTGAAACCTCCAAGCGCCGGATCATGGCCGCGGTGGTGATCTCGCAGATCGCAACGTTCATCCCGTTCCTGTTCGGCCTCGCCACCGCCACTATCGTAGCGATCAAGGCGCCGGACTACATCGCCGCGAACAACTACGTCGGCGGCCTGCTGGCCGTCTCGCCGAGCTGGTTCTTCCTGCCGGTGTGCCTGATTGCGGTGATCGGCGGCATGTCCACCGGCACCACCTCGCTGTATGGCACCGGGCTGGACATGTCCAGCGTGTTCCCGCGTGTGCTGTCGCGGGTCAAGGCCACCCTGTTGATCGGTGTGATGTCGATTGCCTTCATCTTCATCGGACGCTTTGCGGCGAACCTGGTGCAGAGCGTGTCGACCTTCGCCGTTCTGATCATCACCTGCACCACTCCGTGGATGGTGATCATGATCATCGGCCTGCTGGTACGCCGCGGCTTCTATTGCCCGGATGACCTGCAAGTGTTCACCCGCGGCGAGAAAGGCGGTCGTTACTGGTTCACCCACGGCTGGAACTGGCGTGGGCTGGGTGCCTGGATCCCGAGTGCATTGGTCGGTTTGTGCTTTGTGAACCTGCCGGGGCAATTCGTGGGTGTACTCGGGAACCTGGCGGATGGCATCGACATCAGCCTGCCGGTAACCCTCGGCCTGGCCTCGCTGGTGTACCTGGCGCTGCTGAGCCTGTTCCCGGAATCGGCTGCGGTGTTCGGCCCGAATGATCCACGCAGCAAGAGCACGGATTCGCTCGGTAAACCGGCGTTGCGACAAGCCGCCTGATTAAACGCATTACCTGTGGTTAGGGATGACCTGTAGGAGCGAGGCTTGCCCGCGAAGGCGGCGGCACATTCAACATCAATGTTGACTGACACACCGCCTTCGCGGGCAAGTCGGAACGCCGCATCGCACGCTCCTACAGAGATGGTTTTTCCACAGGGATTGATTTTCGCCTCACCATAAAAAAGACAATCGGAGACACGCCATCATGGCATTGGATTTATTCGTCGTACTCATCTACGCCGCCGCGATGCTGATACTCGGCTACTACGGCATGCGCAAGGCCAAGACCAACGAAGACTTTTTGGTCGCCGGTCGTAACCTCGGCCCAAGCCTGTACATGGGCACCATGGCCGCTACCGTTCTGGGCGGCGCATCTACCGTCGGCACCGTGCGCCTGGGCTACGTCCATGGCATTTCCGGTTTCTGGCTCTGCGCGGCCCTCGGTTGCGGGATCGTGGCGCTGAACCTGTTCCTCGCCAAACCGCTGCTGAAACTGAAAATCTACACCGTTACCCAGGTGCTGGAAAAACGCTACAACCCGATGGCCCGCTCCGCGAGCGCGGTGATCATGCTGGCGTATGCACTGATGATCGGCGTGGTTTCGATCCTGGCCATCGGCACCGTGCTGCAAGTGCTGTTCGACCTGCCGTTCTGGCTGTCGGTATTGGTTGGCGGTGGCGTGGTGGTAATTTATTCGGCGATCGGCGGCATGTGGTCCCTGACCCTGACCGACATCGTCCAGTTCGTCATCAAGACCGTGGGCCTGATGTTCATCCTGTTGCCGATCTGCCTGTACCGCGTCGGCGGCTGGGATCAGTTGGTGGCCAAACTGCCGGAGGCGAGCTTCAGCTTCACCACCATCGGCTGGGACACCATCATCACCTACTTCGTGATCTACTTCTTCGGCATCCTGATCGGTCAGGACATCTGGCAACGGGTGTTCACCGTCAAGACCGCCAAGGTCGCGCAATACGCCGGTACTGCCGCAGGCATCTACTGCATCATCTACGGTCTGGCGTGCGCCCTGATCGGCATGGCCGCTCACGTACTGATCCCGGATCTGGACAACGTCAACAACGCTTTCGCCGCCATCGTCAAACTGTCGCTGCCGGACGGTATCCGTGGCCTGGTCATCGCCGCTGCACTGGCCGCCATGATGTCCACCGCCAGCGCAGGCCTGTTGGCTGCCGCCACTACTCTGAGCGAAGACCTGCTACCTAAACTGCGTGGCGGTAAACAGTCGAGCCTGAGCCTGAACCGCCTGGTGACGCTGCTGACCGGTATTGTCGTGCTGGGTATCGCCCTGGTGGTGAACGATGTGATCAGCGCCCTGACCCTGGCCTACAACCTGTTGGTCGGCGGCATGCTGATCCCGCTGATGGGTGCGATTTTCTGGAAACGCGCCACTACCGCCGGCGCCATCGCCAGCATGGGCCTGGGCTTCGCAACCGCTCTGCTGTTCATGGTCAAGGACGGTCTGGATGCCAACACCCCGATCTACTACAGCCTGCTCGCAGGTCTGGTGAGCTTCATTGTGGTGAGCCTGATGTCTCGCCGCCCGGCTGCGGTGGCGAACGCCATCTAAGCTTTCTATAACGACTTGATGCTTTCTTCGACGGGTGTGGCGTCGGTTGCCACACCCGTTTTTTTTCGCCTGGAGAAAACCTTTGATGAAGATTGTTTCTCGCGATCAGTGGTTCGAGGTCAAGCAACTCAGCGACGGCATCCGTCTGATTCACGAGCCTTACATCCGTCCCTTCTACCGCTGCAACCTCTGGCACATTCAGGGCCGTGACAAGGACCTGCTGCTGGACAGCGGCTCCGGTTTGGTGAGCCTGCGCGAGCAACTGCCGTGGATCACCGAACGGCCATTGGTGGCGGTGGCCAGTCATTGCCATTTCGACCACATCGCCGGCCATCACGAATTTGCCGAACGCCTGGTGCATCCGGCCGAGGCCGACATCCTGGCGGCACCTGACGGCGAAAACGATTTGAGCCGGGCATTCGTCGGCGACGATATGTTCGAGGCGCATCCTGATTGCCCGCTGTGCTACGCCGAGTATCGGGTCAAAGCCGCGCCGGCCACGGGAATGATCGAGGAAGGTGACGTGCTGGATCTGGGCAATCGCGTGTTGCAGGTGCTACACACGCCGGGACACTCACCGGGCGGCATCAGCCTGTATGAAGCAGCGACCGAAACCCTGTTCAGCGGCGATATCATCTACGACGGGCCGCTGATCGAAGACGCTTACCATTCCAACCTCGACGACTACGCGCACAGTCTGCAACGCTTACGTGAGTTACCGATCCGCACCGTGCATGGCGGGCATTTCGGCAGTTTTTCCGGGGAACATTTGCGCACGATGATTGATGAGTGGCAGCGCTCGCATGGCTGAAGCCTGCTGTACTCGACACCAGGGAAAACAACAGGCATTTAGCGCCGAGGAAGAGCGGATGCTCAAAATCGCCAGGACGGCGAATGATCTGAGTCGGTTTTTGATGGAGATCGGGCGACACTGATTTCGCCCGATTTTTGAATTTACACCTGCTACGCAGCCGAATGCAGCCGTCGACAGCTGCTACAACACGGCTGCGGTGTTCCAGACCTTGACGTTACCGACGACGCTGCTGGCGTCGACGCTGTTCATCGTCAGTGCGAATAGGCACAGGTTGCAGAGGCGGTTCGATCAAACCGAGTGCGACACCCAGGTCATGCAGCCAGTTTTGAATTTTCTCTTTCATGGTGCCCCCTTCAGGGTAGTGCCGAGCGGCTGAAATTCTGTAGCCCCTTCGCACTGATAATAGTCCGAAGTCCTACGAAATGCTCGGCAAAATCCGCAATGATCTGTTACTGAATTGATCAAAATACCTGACCATTAGCTCAGGCAATCGCCTGGGCCTGGATCGACACCCTGGGTTGACCGGTCACTGCTGGCCAAGGGCTTTGCGCAAACGACGGCGCACCCACTGCTCAGCGCTGACAAACGTAATGCCGAGCAGCACCAGCACGGCACCGATGACAAAGTTGAGACTCAGCGCCTCACCCAGCAACACCACGCCGAACGTGACACCGAACAACGGCGTCATGAACGAAAACACCGCGAGGTTCGCCGCCAGATACCGGCGCAACAGCCAGAACCACGTCAGGTAGCTGAAAAACGAGACCACCAGCCCCTGGAACAGCACGCTGGCCACGGCCACGGTGGTCAGACTGACGTGGGTAACCTGGCCACTCAGCATCGCGATCAGCAGCAGGCCGACGAAACCGACAATCAACTGATAGAACAACGTGAGCGTCACTGGCGCTTCCGACAGGCGCGAGGCCCGCACCACGACCGTGGTCGCCCCCCAGGAGGCACCGGCCAATACGCCCAGCGCATCGCCCATCAACATGCGGTGATCGAGGTTGTCCCAGGACACCCCGCCGGCAAACGCGATGGCAATCCCGACAAACGCCAGAAAAATCCCCAACCATTGCACCGGTCTTAAACGCTCACTCGGCAACAGCCAGTGCACGCCCAACGCGGTGAAGATCGGCGCCGTGTAAAGGAACACCGACATGTGTGCGGCCGTGGTCAGCTGCAAGCCTTCGGAAATGAAGAAAAATTCCAGTCCAAACAGCGCGCCGGCCAATAATCCACCGCGCCACGTATGGCTGACCTGATCCCAACCGCCCTTCCAGCAGATCAGCAATCCTACAAGCAACGCAGAAATGCCTGACCGACCGGCCGCCTGCATGACTGGCGCGATGTCCGGCGCCGCCCACTTGATCATGACTTGCTGTACGCCCCAGATCAGGCACAACCCGACCATCACTTGCAGGGCAAACCCATCGGCGCTACGCCGGGTGGCGTTCACCGGAACACCTCGACAATACAATCCATGGCAGTGACTCACAGTAGAAAGCAAAGCCCCGACTCAAGGTCGGGGCAAATATTTATGCTGTCGATTATTAACCAGATGGCCAGAAAAAGTAGCCTGTGGGAGACCTTCAAGTCACCACGGACGCCATCTTGCGCGACGTCACTTCAGTTCAATGCGATCGGCATGAATGACGATCTGGCCATTCTTGTACAACGCGCCGATGGCCTTCTTGAAGTTGCCCTTGCTGACACCGAACATGCTGGTGATCACCGCCGGATCGCTCTTGTCGCTCACCGGCAGCGCGCCGTTGTTGTCGCGCAACTTGGCGAGGATCTTCGAGTTCAGGCTGGTGGCGGCTTCTTCGCCCACTGGTTGCAGGCTCAGGCTGATCTTGCCGTCGGCACGGACTTCTTTGATAAAGCCCTTCTCTTCTTTACCGGCGCGCATGAACTTGAAGATTTCGTTCTTGTGGATCAAGCCCCAGTGCTTGTTGTTGATGATTGCCTTGAAGCCCATATCGGTGGCTTCGGCAACCAGCAGATCAACTTCCTGGCCAGGGGTGTAGTTGGCCGGGGTCTTGTCCAGGTAACGGTCCAGACGCGCGGTCGCGGTGATGCGACGGGTGTGCTTGTCGAGGTAGACATGCACCACGACATATTCGCCCGCGGTCATCTGACGCTTTTCTTCGGAAAACGGCAGCAACAGATCCTTCGGCAAGCCCCAATCCAGGAAGACGCCGATGCTGTTGACTTCAACGACTTTCAAACTGGCGAATTCACCGACCTGAACTTTCGGCTTTTCGGTAGTTGCGATGAGTTTGTCATCGCTGTCCAGATAAATAAAAACGTTGAGCCAGTCTTCATCTTCGCTGGGAATATCTTTGGGAATATAACGATTAGGCAGAAGGATTTCGCCGTCCGCACCACCGTCCAGATATAAACCGAAGTTAGTGTGTTTAACCACTTGCAAACTGTTGTAACGCCCGACTAAAGCCATTTCCAATACCCTCATTGCGTGGGCGGCATTCTACCCGTTTTTGCAGGCCGCGTTCGGCGCCCGGCCCGGTGGCGCGAGAAAATCCTCTGGGGGCCTTAATTTTCCTGGGGTTTGACAGGCGGGTCTGGCCGCTCGTCAGGCCGACCTGTCGATTCATCGCCCTTCCAGCCAGGTAAAAATCCATTCTTCCCTACCGATGTTCTTATTTAAAACAGCAGCTTAGGGACATAACTCGAATAATAACTTGCGATTAATGGCGCTTTTGTGATGTGTATTTCAGGGGGATATTTGCCAAGCAATTGTCAAGTATTTCCTGTACGATGCGTGGCCAAGTTAATTTTCTACAGGTTAATGGCCGCCATGCGCGTAAAAGCATCCACCAGCAAAGCAAAGCCAGCTCCAGCCGTTGAAACCAGCGAATCGATCAACAATCAGATTGCTGCGTTCCTCAAATCCGGCGGCGAGATCCAGCAAATTGCCAAAGGCGTCAGCGGCCAGACGTTCGGCCCGTCCAAGCAGATTACCTTGGGCAAAAAATAACACCCGCGTTACCTGGTCCCTAAGCGCTTTGAGCTTCGAAGCGCTTGGACTGGAACCCTCCCCGCAACACCCCGCCAAACCCCATCAATATTTCAAAAATCGACGAACGGCCCTCGATGCCGAGCATTCGCCGGTAGCTCCGCCTATTCCGGGCACAACCGTCAGTGCAATGGCCTGGTCACCTTCAAGGCTGAACGCGCGTTTTATTGATTGGCTGAACTGGCAGGCTCATCCTGCGATCACATGAGAACCTACGCTTTCGCAAGGACTCGCCCATGTCGCGCTGGTTGAAGTGTCTCGCTGTCGTCATCACTCTCAGTCTTGCCCTCGGTGCCTGCAGCCGCATGGGCCTGGCCTATCGCAACCTCGATGTGATCATCCCGTGGACGCTCAGCGATTACCTGGACATGAACGGCGAGCAGAAAGGCTGGTTCAACGAGCGCCTCAAGGAACACCTGAGCTGGCACTGCACCACGCAACTGCCAGGCTATCTCGACTGGCTGGACCGTTTGCAGGTGATGGTCGAAACCAATCAGGTCACCGACGCCGCGCTGCAATCCCGCACCCAGGAAGCCAAACAAGCCATCGCCCAGACCGCCCGGGAAATCACCCCGTCGGCCATCGAGCTGTTGCAGGGGCTGGACGACAAACAAGTCGCGGAAATGAACGAAGCCTTTGCCAAAGACCAGCGCAAACGCCAGCAGGACTACGTAAAACCGTCGCTCGTTCAACAGATCAAGGAACGTAGTCAGCGCATGGAAAAACGTCTGGATGGCTGGATCGGACCGCTGAGCCCGCCCCAACAACAACGGGTCGTTGACTGGTCAAATGCGTTGGGCGACCAGAACACGCAATGGATTGCCAACCGCGTGCATTGGCAGAAACAGTTCAGCGCGGCGGTTGCGCAGCGTCAGAGTCCTGGATTCCCACAGCGCATCGAGACGCTTCTGGTGAATCGCGAGAGCTTATGGACAGCCGATTACCGCAAGGCCTACGCCAACACCGAAGCACAGGCACGAAGCCTGTTTGTGGATTTGATGGCCGAAAGCACACCGGCTCAACGCCAGCGGCTGCTGAAAAAAATCGAAGGGGTACGCAAAGACTTCAACGACTTGAAGTGCCTTAAGGCAGCACAACAGAGCTAAGAACAACACAAAAACAATGTGGGAGCGAGCCTGCTCGCGATGGCGGTGTTTCAGACAACATCGATGTCGACTGACACACCGCCATCGCGAGCAGGCTCGCTCCCACATTGGTAATCGAAGTTCTTCAGGCAATCTGCGCGTGGGACGCCACCTCATCAAACGTCACCTCATCCAGCGCATCGTCCTGCTCATCCAGCACCTGCCGCGGATGATCATTGCCCGGAATGCTGCTGTCGATCAGGCTCAACAACCTTGAACCCCGCATCGTCAGCCTGTAATTCGAACCGGTTCCACCCTGCTCTTCAGGCCTAGGCTCGATGTAGCCACGCGCCAACAGTAACTTTTCATACTCGCCGGCCACCGCTTTCAGGTGATCCAGGTTCTCAGGCTCTTCGCCCTCCGTGGCTTTCTCCGCCGCGTACTGCTCGGCATAGGGCCGTGGCGTGAAGCTGGGTGCTGCGTTCTGCACTTCGTGCAGCAGGCGTTCAATCAAATCCCAGTTATAAGTCGTCATCCTGTCCAACCTCCAAAACCTGTGAGTGTGATGGCCTTCATAGCTTGTGACCGACAGCGCTCGCCGCCGTTCAGCGCAGTTCTTTAACGGCGCTGACCGGCGGTATGTCGAATTTGGCATAGGTCAAACGACAAGGTTATGTCAGTCACCGCCCAGCATTGCGCAGGAGAAAACCCGATGAACGTTCAGAACCATCCGGTCGTGTCGCGAGAAGAATGGCTCGCCGCCCGCAAACAACACCTGGCCCACGAAAAAGCCTTCACCCGGGAACGGGACAAACTCAGCGCCGAACGCCGCGCCCTGCCTTGGGTGAAAATCAGCAAGGACTATCACTTCCAGGGCCCCAATGGTGAATTGAAGCTGGCCGACCTGTTCGGCGGTCGCAGCCAACTGGTCATCTACCACTTCATGTTTGCCGACGGTTGGGACGAAGGCTGCCCCGGTTGCTCATTCCTGTCCGACCACATCGACGGCGCCAACCAGCACCTGGCGCATCACGACGTGGCGGTGGTGGCGGTTTCCCACGCACCCTTCGCCGAATTCCAGGCGTTCAAGCAACGCATGGGCTGGAAATTCGATTGGGTGTCGTCAGAAGGTTGCGACTTTAACTATGACTTTGGCGTCTCGGCCCGAGCTGAAGATGTTGCTGCTGGAAAGGCCACCTACAACTACGAAAAAACTGACGGCGCCGAAGAAGAACTCCCAGGCCTCAGCGTGTTTTATCGCAACGAAGCAGGCGAGATTTTTCACACCTATTCAACTTATGCCCGTGGCCTGGACATGCTGGTCGGCGCCTATAACTACCTCGACCTGACGCCCAAGGGGCGCAACGAAGAGCAGATCATGGAATGGGTACGGCATCACGACAGGTATGAAGACAAGGTGAGTTCGAGCTGCTGCCATGGGGGGTAGACCACACCTTCGCGAACCAGCTTGCTCCCTCAGCGGTCAGGACCGGACACAATGTCCGTGAACACCGCAACTCCTGTAGGAGCAAGCTTGCTCGCGATGCTTACTTACAATCAACGCCGATGCAACTGACACACCGCTATCGCCAGCGATTGGCTTTCAGCTTGTCACTCGAACAAAAGAAGCCGATACGCTGAACTTTCCCCTGATCTCAACCCTCAACCGGATAACCCGCCTTAACCGGAACTGAGGCCCGCCATATGAAAACCCTGCTGAAACTCACCCTCGCCGCCACCCTCGCGTGCGCCCTGCCCGTTTGGGCCTGCACACCCGAGGAAGCCACCACCAAACGCGAACAACTGGCCAAGGAAGTGGCCAAACTCACCGAGCAGAATCCGAAGAAGGCCAAGGAGATCAACGACGAGTTGCAGAAAATGGATTTGGGCACGGCCAGCGCGGATCTGCCGGACAAGTGCCAGTTGATCGATCAGCGCATGAAGGAGTTGGAAACAGCGGATAAAAAAGCTGAGAGCTAACCTTGTAGGAGCCAGCTTGCTGGCGATGGCTGCACCGCGGTGTATCTGTTAGATCGCATCGCCGGCAAGCCGGCTCCTACAGGGGATCGCGCTATAAAAAAAACCGGACATTTGTCCGGTTTTTTATGGGATCGCTACGGCGCTTTATTCAGCAGCCGGCGCTTCCGGCTTGCGGCGCTTGAGCGGGGCCATGCCGTCCTTGCTGACCAGCGACAGGGCGTCGGTCTTCGGGCGGTTGGCGATTTTGCGCTTGGTCGGTGCCTTGGCGCCGGTTTTCTTCTTCTCGCCCTTGGCGTCGACCTTTTTCTTCTTCACGCCAACCGCTTTGCCCGAGGCCTTGACCTTTTTCGGTCCGCCGTAGGTGCCTTTGACTTCCTTGATGGTGCGGCGCTCGAAGCTCTGCTTGAGGTAGCGCTCGATACTCGACATCAGGTTCCAGTCGCCGTGGCAGATCAGCGAGATGGCCAGACCATCGTTGCCGGCACGACCGGTACGACCGATGCGGTGAACGTATTCGTCGCCGCTGCGCGGCATGTCGAAGTTGATCACCAGGTCCAGGCCGTCAACGTCCAGGCCGCGAGCGGCAACGTCGGTGGCCACGAGGATTTTCACGCCGCCTTGCTTCAGGCGATCGATCGCCAGCTTGCGGTCTTTCTGGTCCTTGTCACCGTGCAGGACGAACGCTTTGTATTCCTGCGCCACCAGGCGGCCGTAGATACGGTCGGCCATGGCCCGGGTGTTGGTGAACACGATGGCCTTCTGATAGGTCTCGTTGGCCAGCAGCCAGTTCACGATCTGCTCTTTGTGCTGGTTGTGGTCAGCGGTGATGATCTGCTGACGAGTGGTCGCATTCAGATCGCTGACGTTGTTCAGCTGCAGGTGTTCCGGGTTGTTCAGAACCTTGGCAACCATCTCGCGCAGGCCCGAACCGCCAGTGGTGGCGGAGAACAGCATGGTCTGCTGGCGGTTGGTGCACTCGTCCACCAGACGCTGCACGTCTTCGGCAAAGCCCATGTCGAGCATGCGGTCGGCTTCGTCGAGCACCAGTACTTCGACTTCTTTCAGGTCGAGGTTGCCGGCGTTCAGTTGCTCGATCATCCGGCCCGGCGTACCGATCAGGATGTCCGGCACCTTGCGCAGCATGGCGGCCTGGACCTTGAAGTCTTCACCGCCGGTGATCAGGCCGGACTTGATGAAGGTGAATTGCGCAAAGCGCTCGACTTCCTTGATGGTCTGCTGGGCCAGCTCGCGAGTCGGCAGCAGGATCAGGGTCTTGATGCTGACGCGGATTTTCGCCGGGCCGATCAGACGGTTGAGGATCGGCAAAACGAAAGCAGCGGTTTTGCCGCTACCGGTTTGCGCTGTCACCCGCAGGTCACGCCCTTGGAGCGCCAGCGGAATAGCCGCTGCTTGCACAGGCGTTGGCTCGACAAATTTAAGCTCGGCCACGGCTTTGAGCAGGCGTTCGTGCAGGGCGAATTGGGAAAACACGGGTGCTACCTCGAAGAAATACAAAAAAACAGCTGCATAGGGTAACGGTTTCGAGCGCGAAGGCCGAGTTTCTTTATGCAATCGACCGTAAACAGTGGCTTTTTTGTTGCCTCTTTTGTCCTTAAACGTCATGCAAAGCGTCTTAAATGCTCTAATCGGTCCGACACGGACAATAGAAGAAACGGTTTTACCCATGGATATCAAACAGCTCTGGCTCAACGTCCAAGACATCTGGGGTGCTCTCGATCAGCATCCGCTCCTGCATTCCGGCCTCGGGCTGCTTCTGTTGCTGGTGGTGGCGCTGACCCTCGGACGAGTGGCGCGTTACCTGATCCTGCACGCGACCAAAATGCTCGGCCGCCAACCGGCGTTGCACTGGGTCAACGACTTTCGCCAGAACAAGGTGTTTCATCGCCTGGCGCAGATGACGCCGTCGCTGGTGATCCAGTTCGGCCTGCACCTGGTGCCGGAGCTGGGCAAAACCAGCCTGATTTTCCTCGGCAACGTCGCACTGGCCTTCACCATTCTGTTCCTGGTGCTGGCGATCAGCGCCCTGCTCAATGCGTTGCTGGACATCTACGCCCGCACCGAACATGCCCGCACCCGCTCGATCAAAGGCTACGTGCAACTGGCGAAAATGGTGTTGTACGTATTTGGCGCGATCATCATCGTCGCCACGTTGATCGACCGTTCGCCGCTGTTGCTGCTGTCGGGTCTGGGCGCCATGTCGGCGGTGATTCTGTTGGTCTACAAAGACACCCTGTTGTCGTTTGTCGCCAGCGTGCAGTTGACCAGCAACGACATGCTGCGGGTCGGCGACTGGATCGAGATGCCGCAAGTCGGCGCCGATGGCGATGTGGTGGACATCACGCTGCACACGGTCAAGGTGCAGAACTTCGACAAGACCATCGTTTCGATTCCGACCTGGCGCCTGATGTCCGAGTCGTTCAAGAACTGGCGCGGCATGCAGCAGTCCGGTGGACGACGGATCAAGCGCAGCCTGTTCATCGACGCCAGCGGCGTGCGATTCATCCGTGATGACGAAGAGCAAAAGCTGTCCCAGGTGCACCTGCTGACCGACTACATCAGCCGCAAGCAGGCTGAACTCAAGGCCTGGAACGAGGCTCAGGGCAACGTCGCGGCAATGTCGGCCAACCGTCGGCGGATGACCAACATCGGGACCTTCCGCGCCTATGCGCTGGCGTATTTGAAAAGCCATCCAGAGGTTCAGCCGAACATGACCTGCATGGTGCGGCAGATGCAGACCACGGCGCAGGGGATTCCGCTGGAAATCTATTGCTTCACCCGCACCACGGCGTGGGCGGATTACGAGCGGATTCAGGGGGATATTTTCGATTATCTGCTGGCGGTGCTGCCGGAGTTTGGCTTGAGCCTTTATCAGCAGCCGAGTGGCGGGGATCTGCGGGCCGGGTTGCTCCCGGCGATGCTTGGCGCAAGCCACATCCCCGAACCCGAAAAACACATCATGTAACCCCCAAACCCTTGTAGGAGCGAGGCTTGCCCGCGAAGGCGGTGTGTCAGTCAACATTAATGTCGATAGACACACCGCCTTCGCGGGCAAGCCTCGCTCCTACAAGGGTAACGGTGTTATTTGACCTGACGCTGCGGCGCCTTGTGCACCATGGTGTAGGCGTAATCCACACCCATGCCATACGCGCCGCTGTGTTCCAGCACCAGCTCCATCACCGCCTCGTAAGTGTCTTTGTGTGCCCAGTCACGCTGGTATTCCAGCAGCACTTGTTGCCAGGTGACCGGCACCGCGCCTGCCTGAATCATCCGCTGCACCGACATGTCGTGAGCTTCTTTGGTGGTGCCGCCAGACGCGTCGGTCACGATGTACACCTCGTAGCCTTCAGCCAGGGCTTCCAGCGCCGGGAAGGTCAGGCAGACTTCAGTCCAGAGCGCAGCGATGATCAGCTTCTTGCGGCCAGTGGCTTTCACCGCGTCAACCAGCGCCTTGTCTTCCCAGGAGTTCATCGAGGTGCGCTCGATCGGCTTCTGCTCTGGGTGAACAGCCAGCAACTCCGGCCAGATGAAGCCGCTGAAGCTTTCGGTTTCCACCGAGGTGTAGATCGTCGGCACGTTGAAGATCTTGGCGGCCTTGGCCAGGCCGACGGTGTTGTTCTTCAGGGTCTGACGGTCGATCGACTGCACGCCGAAAGCCATTTGCGGCTGGTGGTCAATCAGGATCAGAGCGGAGTTGGTTGGGTTGAGCAGTTCACGAATAGACATGGCGCGTTCCTTTTGATGTCGATAGTTCAAATCAGTAATGGGTTAGTCGACGTGGCTTCCAGAGGCTTTGTCGTCGGCTTGGATGTCACTTTAGGGGCTAGCAAGGAAAGGGACAATTACCTAAAATCGAGAATCATTGATTCTAAAATAGGGACAATCATGGATCGCATCGAATGCATGCGCGCGTTCGTCGTCACGGTCGGCGAGAACGGCTTTGCCGCCGCTGCACGGGCAATGGATGTGCCGCGATCAAAAGTCAGCAAACAGATTCAGGCGCTGGAGGAAGCCATCGGCGTGCAACTGCTGCAGCGCACCACGCGCAGCCTGCACCTGACCGAGGCTGGCGCGGAGTATTTCGACGCGGCGCGGGAAGTACTGGCCTCGCTGGACGAGGCCGAACAGCGTGCCCGTAACGGCATCGGCGAGTTACGCGGGGTGCTGCGGGTCAATGCGCCGATGTCCTTCGGGTTGCGCCGGCTGGGGCCGCTGATTCCGCTGTTTCATGAACAACACCCGAACATAGAGCTGCAACTGGTGCTCAGCGATCAGCAGGTTGACCCGGTTCGCGGTGGTTTCGACGTGACCATCCGCATCGCCAGCATGCCGGACTCGACGATGATTGCCCGGCAACTGGCGCCGGCCCCGCGAATCATGGTCGCCTCACCTGCGTATCTCGAACGCGCAGGCACTCCGCAGACGCCGCAGGATCTGCGCGCCCATCAATGTTTGAACTACGGGTATTTGCAAAGTGGCGTGAGTTTGCAGCTGTGCAACGGCAAGGAAACCCAACGGGTCAACGTCACGGGCCCGCTGCACGCCAACAATGGCGACTTGCTCGCCCAGGCTGCCGAGGCCGGCATGGGCATCGCGCTGTTGCCCAATTTCATTGTCGAGGATGCGCTGGCGGCTGGCCGGTTGGTGCCGGTGATGTGTGAATGGCAGGCGCCTGCGATCACGATTAACGCGGTCTATCCATCGGCACGCCGGGTGCCGCAGAAGACCCGGACGTTCATCGAATTTCTGGTGGCGCAACTGGCAGAGAAATAACACATCCCTTGTAGGAGCGAGGCTTGCCCGCGAAGGCAGAGTGTCAGTCAACATACCTGTTGCCTGTCACACCGCGATCGCCGGCAAGCCGGCTCCTACAGGAGTCAGGTGATTGCCAACGACTTTCGTACACCCAACCGGCTGATCCACACCGCCATCAAAATCACCGATCCGCCAAAGAACAACCGCCCCAGCTCTTCATGCTGATTCCAGATCAGCAGATTGATCAGCAACCCCACCGGCACATGCAGGTTGTTCATCACCGCCAGCGTCCCGCCATTCACCAGGCACGCGCCCTTGTTCCACCAGTACAACCCCAGCGCGGTCGAGACCAGGCCGAGGAACACCAGCACGCCCCATTGCAGCGGTGCTTCGGGCAGGAAGTTCTGTTTACCGAACAACAGAAACGCCGGTAACGCCACCGCCAATGCGCCGAGATAGAAATAACCGAAGCGCCGGTAATGCGGCAGATCGCTTGGATGACGCGCCACCAGATGCTTATAAAGCACCTGCCCGGCAGCGTAGGTGAAGTTGGCCAGTTGCAGCAGCAGGAACCCCATGAAGAAATCCGGGTTGATCCGGTCGTAGCGAATCACCGCCGCGCCGAGCACCGCCACCAGCGCCGCGACCAAGGCCCAAGGATTGAAGCGTCGGTTCAGCGCGTCTTCGATCAGCGTCACATGCAGCGGTGTGAGGATGGTGAACAGCAACACTTCCGGCACCGTCAGCACCCGGAAGCTCAGGTACAGGCAGACGTAAGTCACGCCGAACTGCAACGCACCGATCAGCAGCATGCCGCGCATGAACGCAGGCTCCACCGAGCGCCAGCGCGTCAACGGAATAAACACCAGCCCCGCCAGCAGCACGCGCACCAGCACCGCGAAGTAACTGTCGACATGACCGGCCAGGTATTCGCCGATCAGACTGAAGGAAAACGCCTGGATCAGCGTGACAAAAAGTAGATAGCCCATGCTCGCCTCGTTTTGAATGGCGGCGACGATAGCGGGTTTTGCCGACGATCGCGAGACACGCAGGCCCCTGTAGGAGCGAAGCTTGCTCGCGAAGACGGTGTGTCAGCCGCTATCTCTGTTGACTGTGACACCGTCTTCGCGAGCAAGCTTCGCTCCTACAGGTTTGTGGCAAACCACTAAATCGCAGGCAAAAAAAAGCCCGATCTCGCTAAAGCGTTCAATCGGGCTACAGCACTCAGGAGCAACAAGTGCAAAGGGAGGTCGATGCGCGTACAGGCTTGAAGGGTTGCGCCAGGTCACTAGACCATCCAGCGATTATCTGGCGATTAAAGCCTCAGGCCACTTGGGAAAGCTTGGCGTTGGCCTGGTTCAGGCCCTTCTCCTGGAAGTCACCGCCCAGGTTCATGCCTTCGGCGTGAATGAAGGTCACATCGTGGATTCCGATGAAACCCATGACCTGACGCAGGTACGGTTCCTGATGATCCGCTGTGCTGCCGGCGTAGATCCCGCCGCGAGCGGTCAGCACGTAAGCGCGTTTGCCGCTGAGCAGGCCTTGCGGGCCAGTGTCGGTGTATTTGAAGGTCACACCGGCTCGCAGCACGTGGTCGAGCCAGGCTTTCAGCGTGCTGGGGATCGCGAAGTTGTACATCGGTGCGGCCATGACCAATACGTCGGCGGCCAGCAATTCATCGGTCAACTGATTGGAGCGCTCCAGGGAAGCCTGTTCGATGTCATTGCGCTGCTCGGCGGGTTTCATCCAGCCGCCCAGCAGGTTGATATCCAGGTGCGGCACCGGATTGACAGCCAGGTCACGTACGGTGATCTGGTCGTTCGGGTGAGCGGTTTTCCACTGGTTGATGAAGGTCTGGGTCAGTTGACGCGAAACAGAGTCTTGCTGACGGGCGCTGCTTTCGATGATCAGAACGCGGGACATGGGATGTAGCCTCCATCTGAGAATGCTGTAAGTCGATGGAGTGAAGGTTAAACAGAGTCATATCGATGAAAAAGCGCAAATAACTGCTATAACCCATCAATAAATTCGTTTATAAGCTGAGCATGACCTGTAGGAGCGAGCGGTGCGGCGATCCGACTTGCCCGCGAAGGGGCCGTGTCATTCAACATTGATGTCGACTGGTACATCGCCTTCGCGGGCAAGTCGGATCGCCGCATCGCTCGCTCCTACAAGGGGGTTGGTGTTATTTCGGGGTGCAGGTCAGGTTGATGCGCATCTTGATGATGGTCCGGTTGAACTTGGCAGTGGCATTTTTGTGCTTGCCGGCAGCCACTTCGATATTGCGGGTGCGCGGTGCTTCCGGACCGTTATTGAAAACCACCTTACAGACTGCATCGGTGCTGCCGAAGTTGTTGACCTGAATGGAGGCGATGTCGGTATCCGTGTCATACGCGTTGTAGTCGATGTCCATGCCGTTCAGCTGTTTTTGTACGTCGATCGGGTAGGCAAACGCAGTCAACGGCAACATCGCCAGCACCACACAACAGAATTTTTTCATTCGGCAGTCTCCAATAAGGACCGCCAGCTTAGGACAAGAGGAGCTCAAGATGAAAGCGCCCCGCGTGACCCTTGATCAATGGCGAACGTTACAGGCCGTGGTCGACCACGGCGGTTTCGCCCAGGCCGCCGAAGCGCTGCACCGCTCGCAATCGTCGGTCAGCTACACCGTGGCGCGCATGCAGGATCAACTCGGCGTGCCATTGCTGCGCATCGACGGCCGCAAGGCGGTGCTGACCGAGGCCGGCGGCGTCTTGCTGCGTCGCTCGCGGCAACTGGTGAAACAGGCCAGCCAACTGGAAGACCTGGCGCATCACATGGAACAAGGCTGGGAAGCGGAAGTGCGTTTGGTGGTCGACGCCGCCTACCCCAGCGCCCGCCTCGTCCGCGCCTTGACCGCGTTCATGCCGCAAAGCCGTGGCTGCCGCGTGCGTCTGCGCGAAGAAGTATTGTCGGGCGTGGAAGAAGTCCTGCTGGAAGGCGTGGCCGACCTGGCGATCACCGGCTTTAGTATTCCCGGCTATTTGGGTGCGGAATTGAGCGACGTCGAATTCGTCGCCGTCGCCCACCCCGAGCACGCCCTGCATCGATTGAACCGTGAACTGAATTTCCAGGACCTGGAAAGCCAGATGCAGGTGGTGATCCGCGACTCCGGCCGTCAACAGCCACGCGACGTCGGCTGGCTCGGCGCCGAACAACGCTGGACCGTCGGCAGCCTGGCCACCGCCGCGACGTTTGTCAGCAGCGGCCTGGGGTTTGCCTGGTTGCCGCGGCACATGATCGAACGCGAACTGAAGGAAGGGACGCTCAAGCTGCTACCGTTGGATCAGGGCGGTAGCCGGAACCCGAGTTTCTACCTGTATTCAAACAAGGAAAAACCCTTGGGCCCGGCCACGCAAATCCTCATCGAACTGCTGCGCACCTTTGACACCGCGCCGCTGGATGCGCCCTTCGCTGCCCCAGAACAAGCCTGACACGGAGTGATCGCATGGCCTATTTCGAACACGAAGGTTGCAACCTGCACTATGAGGAATATGGCCACGGCACGCCGTTGCTGCTGGTTCACGGGCTCGGTTCCAGCACCCTGGACTGGGAAAAACAGATTCCGGCATTGGCCGCCCGCTACCGGGTGATCGTCCCGGATGTGCGCGGCCACGGTCGCTCCGACAAACCCCGCGAGCGCTACAGCATCGCCGGGTTCAGCGCCGACCTGATCGCCCTGATCGAACATCTGAACCTCGGCCCGACACATTATGTGGGACTTTCGATGGGCGGCATGATCGGCTTCCAACTGGCGGTGGATCAGCCGCAATTGCTCAAGAGCCTGTGCATCGTCAACAGCGCGCCCGAGGTCAAATTGCGCAGCCGCGACGATTACTGGCAATGGTTCAAGCGCTGGAGCCTGATGCGTGCGCTTAGCCTGGGCACCATCGGTAAGGCCCTTGGTGGCAAACTGTTCCCCAAGCCGGAACAGGCCGAATTGCGTCAAAAGATGGCCGAACGCTGGGCAAAAAACGACAAACATGCTTATCTCGCCAGCTTCGACGCGATTGTTGGTTGGGGGGTTCAGGAACGACTTTCCAGGGTGTCCTGTCCAACCCTCATTGTCAGCGCCGACCGGGACTACACGCCGGTAGCGTTGAAAGAGAACTATGTAAAACTGCTGCCCGATGCGCGGCTGGTGGTGATCGCCGATTCGCGTCACGCCACCCCGCTGGATCAACCCGAACGCTTCAACCAAACCCTGCTCGAGTTTCTCACCGCAGTCGACACCACCACACTCAGGATCACTGACCCATGCTGAAAAAAATCGCCCTCGTCGCTGGCACCGTTCTGTTTGCCGCCAACCTGATGGCCGCTACGCCCGCCAAGGCCCCACACGTTCTGCTGGAAACCACCAACGGCCAGATCGAAATCGAACTGGACCCGGTCAAGGCGCCGATCAGTACCAAGAACTTCCTTGAGTACGTCGACAGCGGCTTCTACAACAACACGATTTTCCACCGTGTGATCCCGGGCTTCATGGCCCAGGGCGGCGGTTTCACTGCGCAGATGGCGCAAAAAGACACCAAGGCACCGATCAAGAACGAAGCCAGCAACGGCCTGCATAACGTGCGCGGCACCTTGTCGATGGCGCGTACGTCGAACCCGGATTCGGCCACCAGCCAGTTCTTCATCAACGTTGCCGACAATGCGTTCCTCGACCCGGGTCGCGACGCCGGTTATGCGGTGTTCGCCAAAGTGGTCAAGGGCATGGACGTGGTGGACATCATCGTCAATTCGCAAACCACCACCAAACAAGGCATGCAGAACGTGCCTATCGACCCGGTGCTGATCAAGTCGGCCAAGCGCATCGACTAAGATCCACAGGCACAGGGATGTTGAGCGGCCGCCGGCATTCGGCGCCGCTCATAGTGTTTAAAGGAGAGCCCGCACGCGGGCGGAGAACTGATGCTTTATCGCCGTTTTGAACAATTGATTGACGTGTTCCGTGACGCCCCGACGGCGGCTCCGCCCGACCGTGTTTTCCCCTTCTATACCTATTACCTGAAGCAGGTCTGGCCGAGTTTCGCCGCCCTGCTGACCGTCGGCCTGTTCGGTGCATTGATCGAAGTGGCGCTGTTCAGCTACCTGAGCCGCATCATCGACCTGGCCCAAGGCACGCCGAACGTCAATTTCTTCAAGGAACACGGCATCGAACTGGCCTGGATGGCCGTCGTGGCGCTGATCCTGCGCCCGGTGTTCGTAGGCCTGCATGACTTGCTGGTGCACCAGACCCTGAGCCCCAGCATGACCAGCATGATCCGCTGGCAGAACCACAGTTACGTGCTCAAGCAGAGCCTGAATTTCTTCCAGAACGACTTCGCCGGGCGCATCGCCCAACGCATCATGCAGACCGGCAACTCGCTGCGCGATTCCGCCGTGCAAGCGGTGGACGCGCTGTGGCATGTGCTGATTTACGCGATCAGTTCGCTGGTGCTGTTCGCCGAGGCCGACTGGCGCCTGATGATCCCGTTGTTGACCTGGATCGCCGCCTACATCGGCGCCCTCTACTACTTCGTGCCACGGGTGAAAGAGCGCTCCGTGGTGTCTTCGGATGCGCGTTCCAAGCTCATGGGCCGGATCGTCGACGGCTACACCAACATCACCACGCTGAAGCTGTTCGCCCACACCAACTTCGAGCAGCAATACGCCAAGGAAGCCATCGAAGAACAGACGGTCAAAGCCCAACTGGCTGGCCGCGTGGTCACCAGCATGGACGTGGTCATCACCAGCATGAACGGCTTGCTGATCGTCAGCACCACGGGCCTGGCGCTGTGGCTGTGGACGCAGTCGCTGATCACGGTGGGCGCCATTGCGCTGGCCACCGGCCTGGTGATCCGGATCGTCAACATGTCCGGCTGGATCATGTGGGTGGTTACCGGCATTTTCGAAAACATCGGCATGGTTCAGGACGGTTTGCAGACCATTTCACAACCGGTCAGCGTCACTGATCACGCAGAGGCCAAACCGCTGACCGTCGCCCGGGGCGAAGTGCGCTTCGAGCACGTGGATTTCCACTACGGCAAGAAGAGCGGGATCATTGGCGACCTCAACCTGACGATCAAACCCGGTGAAAAAATCGGCTTGATCGGCCCTTCCGGCGCCGGTAAATCGACCCTGGTCAACCTGCTGCTGCGCCTCTATGACGTGCAGGGCGGGCGGATCCTGATCGACGGCCAGAACATCGCCGAAGTCGGCCAGGAAAGCCTGCGCGAGCGCATCGGCATGATCACCCAGGACACGTCGCTGCTGCACCGCTCGATCCGCGACAATTTGCTCTATGGCAAACCGGACGCCACCGATGCCGAACTCTGGGAAGCGGTGCACAAGGCCCGGGCCGACGAGTTTATCCCGTTGCTCTCGGACGCCGAGGGGCGCACCGGTTTCGATGCGCATGTCGGTGAGCGTGGGGTGAAGCTCTCCGGTGGTCAGCGTCAGCGGATCGCCATCGCCCGCGTGCTGCTCAAGGACGCGCCGATTTTGATCATGGACGAAGCGACTTCGGCGCTGGATTCGGAAGTCGAAGCGGCGATTCAGGAAAGCCTGGAAACCCTGATGCAGGGTAAAACCGTGATTGCCATTGCTCACCGGCTCTCGACCATCGCCCGGATGGACCGGCTGGTGGTGCTTGAGAAAGGCAAGATTGCCGAGACGGGGACCCATGCTGAGTTGCTGGCGCATGGCGGGTTGTATGCGCGGTTGTGGCAGCATCAGACTGGGGGGTTTGTTGGGATCGATTGATTGGGGATTGGGGTTGGGATTGGGGGCATATCCGTTGCTGCGGTAACGGCTGCTATTGGTTTCGCCCTTACGGCGAGTCACTTGGAGAAGCGCCAAGTAACCAAGCGCTCTTGCCCCTTTCGTTCGGTGCCTCGCCTAGGCTCGGCATGCCCTCGCTCCGGTCCTGCTCCGTGGGCCCGCCGCCATCGGCCATCCCTGGCCGGGGGCGGCTAACCCGGCATCCATGCCGGGTTGCCCACTGCGCAGAACCTCCACTCGGCCTCTCGAGGGGGCGTGTACCTCAAAAGCCAGATCAAAAGCTGAAGGCGAGCTAACGCTCGGCCTGATGAGTGGTGGAAATCAAAAGCGTACGTGCCCCCTGTAGGAGCCGGCTTGCCGGCGATGGTGGTGGGTCAGTCGACGTATTTATTGCCTGAAAGGACGCAATCGCCAGCAAGCTGGCTCCTACAAGGGAAATGCATAGGTGTCTGGAGAAATACTATCAACTGTAGGAGCCGGCTTGCTGGCGATAGCGGTGGGTCAGTCGACACATCTATCGCCTGAAAGGACGCCATCGCCAGCAAGCCGGCTCCTACAAGGGAAATGCATAGTTGTCTGGAGAAATACGATCAACTGTAGGAGCCGGCTTGCTGGCGATGGCGGTGGGTCAGTCGACGTATTTATTGCCTGAAAGGACGCGATCGCCAGCAAGCCGGCTCCTACAGGGGTTGGTGTACATATCCGGAATGAGTGAACGCATCAGAGAAGAACAACGCGGACATCAAAAGAGCCAGGTCGGCTTTCAGGCCGCCTCGGCGGCTGTGGCGGTAGTCGCCCCCTCGAGAGGCCGAGTGGAGGTTCTGCGCAGTGGGCAACCCGGCATGGATGCCGGGTTAGCCGCCCCCGGCCATGGATGGCCGATGGCGGCGGGCCCACGGAGCAGGACCGGAGCGAGGGCATGGCGAGCCTTAGCGAGCCACCG
>NZ_JAHBDD010000030.1:0-51562 GCF_019956155.1 Pseudomonas sp. BF-RE-22
GGGGGGGGGGGGGGGGGGGGGGGGGGGGGCTCACACTCCAAAGCGCGATTCTCGGCTTTGACACTTTCTTGCGATCCATAGACTCCTTTTTCTTCCTTTCTTGGAACGCCGAGCATCCAGGGTGTGCTTCCTCTGGTGACCGAAAGGTTAGTTATCAGGGGCGCGCCCCTCCAGGCTTGGTGCTGAAGTGGCACGACTCTACGGCGACAGTCGAATTCACAGGCAGTGCGTCCGCTAATTCCCTCATTTTTCTATCTCTCGGATCGAACAAGCTGCCTCCCTAAGGCTTGACGTAATAGACTTTTAAATCCATTATGGAAAAATTAATCCATAGCGTGATCAGACAAATCAAAGGTGAAGCCCATAGTAGGTTTCTGCGTGAAGGAGAACTGAATACTCATACCCATCGACCAGCTTTGAACCGATAACAGAAATGATCAGCCACTAGAAATTTTCTGGAGATTTACAATGGATAAAAATTCTAAAAAACGAACATCTGTATTCTCAAAAGGTTTGTTGCTCACAAGTTTAGTGTGGGTAACGGCTTGTAATGCCGCGCCTTTCTCAAGTGCCCATGAAGTAGATGACGTTATGGGTTTCCTCATGAGGGAGCAGCGTATCCCTGGGGCGGCAATTACAATTCTTAAAGATGGCAAGCCACTTTATACTTCCGCTTATGGATTTAGTAATCTGGAGAGCAAAACGCCTGCAACGACGGCGACTGTCTTCCAGTCTGGTTCGGTCGGAAAGATGTTTACTTCCTCCGTCATCATGCTGTTGGTACAAGACGGAAAGCTTCAGCTTGACGATCCTATTGCACCTTATTTTCCTGAAGCCAAAGGTATGTGGGACGGAATAACTATTCGCCAAGTCATGCAACAGCGTTCTGGCATACCCGACTATGAGCAATTCAATAGTATCGATATAAAACAAGACTACACAGACGAGCAACTCATTGGCCTTCTCGCGTCCAAGAAACTGGATTTCTCTCCGGGGACTCAGTATCGCTACAGCAACTCAGGCTATGTCGCGCTGGGAATGTTGATCAAGCGTGCAAGCGGGAGATTCTACGGCGATCTTCTGCGGGAAAGGCTGTTCAGTCAGTGCGATATGCAAACGGCGCAGGTCAACGTGTTGAAAACCGTTATCCCGAATCGGGCGGCCGGTTACGTTTCCAATAACGGACAGTTGGAAAATCCGGGGCCCGTCTCGCAGAGCCTGGCTCAAACCGCCGATGGAAGCCTGCTGCTGACGATCAATGACCTGGCTGCCTGGGACGCATGCTTGTCCAAAAATAAACCGTTGTCTAAAGAGTCAATCGACGCCGAGTGGGAAGTGCCTTTGATGGCCGACGGGACTCCACCCATTACCGGTTATGGATTTGGTTGGCGCAACAATATTGTGAACGGACATCGGCTTATCGATCATGGTGGGTCGTTTCAGGGATTTCATGCGCACTATGCCAGGTTTGACAATGGCCTTTCCATTGGCTTTTTGGCAAACCTTGAGACTGCTCGTAGCAATTATATAGTTAAGCGTATCGCTGGTGTTATTGATCCAGGCCTATTGCCTCTTGAAAAAGAAATTGAAGGTTCAGCGGCTACCACTGAAAAAACCAAAACGGCAATAGTTGCCTTGATGGGTGGCAAAAACGATCCTTTACTGAGTTCCGATATACGCAAGGTGTTTGATGAAAAACACGTAACAGAAATAGAGGCGTCATTTAACAAAGTCACCAATGACACTCAGTTGGTGCAAGTCGGAGAAGAAAAAATTGACGCTGTCACTCACCGTACTTACAAAGCCAGCTCTGGAAAAGTAAATTACATAGATGTTGCAGTGTTGGAAAACAAGATCGTAGGATTGAAATTTTCCTCTGAGTAGTTGGTGATTTTACAGAGGACCGCATCAAGTCCGATGACTTGATGCGGTGGCTCACTTCTAGATCCGAAACTGGCTAATCAAACGACCTAAGCGATTACCTAACTCACTGAGACTTCTGGAAGTTATTGCACCATCTTTGGCGTCCCCGGCGACCACATCAGCCGCCAGGGAGATGTGAGTCATACTACGGTTTACTTCCTCGGCCACAGCGGTCTGCTCTTCGGATGCGCTGGCCATCTGAGCGTTCATGTCGTTAATTGTATAAATCAGTTGGCTGATGGCATCCAGCGACAATCCCGCCTGGTTTGCCAGTTCCCCTGTTGTTCGGCCTGTTTCGCTGGAGCGGCCCATCGTGATCATGGCATCTTGGGTACCTTTTTGAAGCAGGCTGATCATCCCATGGATTTCCTGGGTGCTCTTTTGCGTACGGCTGGCCAAGGCTCGAACTTCGTCGGCGACCACTGCAAAACCACGACCCGCATCGCCGGCCCGTGCTGCTTCAATGGCGGCGTTCAAAGCCAATAGATTGGTTTGCTCCGCAATAGAGCGAATGACGTCAACTACACCGGCAATCAACTGCACGTCCTTGTTCAAGCTGTCCAAAGACGAGCTACTTTGTCCTATTTCCTCGATCAACGAATGAATGCTTTCGATGCTTTTGTTGACGACATCTCTTGCCTGCCCACCTACATCGCTGGTTTCTCGTGCTGCTTGCGAAGCACCTTGGGCACTGACGGAAACCTGATGCGCAGCCGTGGACATTTCATGAATGGCTGTCGCCACTTGATCAGTCTCTTGGCGCTGACGATCCATGGCCTGCTCTGAGCGCTGTGCCTGGGCCGACATATCTTCGACCAGTGCCGTCAGTTGCCCGGTCATCTCCACGATTTGACGCACAAGGTTATGAATTTTTTCCACAAACAAGTTGAACGAGTGAGCCAAATCGCCCAGCTCATCGTTGCTCGAAACTGGCAGGCGGTGTGTCAGGTCGCCATCTCCAGCGGCGATGTCGTCCAGGTTCTTCTTGATGGCCAGTAAAGGTTTCACAATGCTGTTTCCTAGCCAAATGCCAATCAGCGCCACAAGGAGCAGCACGCAAACGGCGAGGAAAAGGATGTACGCGGTGTACTGACCGATGCGCTCATAGCGCTCACTGGCGATGGCCTGTACCTGAACTTCAAGATCATCCAGATTCACTTGCGTGCCCACGATCAAGTCCCACTTCTCCAGATAAACGGTGTAACCGAGCTTGGGCGTAGGTTTCGGGCTGACGGGGGTTTGCCAGTCGTACCGGAAAAAATGTGTCCCCGTCTTGGCCGCTTCAACCAGCCCTCGAATCACATACACGCCGTTGGCATCTTTGCTATCAACAAAGCTCTTGCCGATATCGGTGTTCAGGTTGGCGGAGAACACTCGAACAGACGAAGAGTCATAGCCGTAAAAATAGTTTTGTTTAGCAAAACTCAGCGTTCGCAGAATCTTCACAGCCTGATCCCGAGCGTCGGAATCCCCATTTTTGGAAGCGTCGTATATGGGCTGAATCGACGCTTGGGCAATTTCCATATAGTGCTTCAGTGAAGTTTTTCGCTCATTGATCAAGAGGTCGCGCGTCTGCTCAACCTCCTCGGATGCCAGCTTTTGCAAAACCCAAAAAGTAATGCCGCTGATCACTGCAGCCAGCAAAAGGCCAGGGATGATCGTCAGAAGGATGACTTTGCTACGAAGACTTAGCGTCACGATGAGTTTCGCCTCACTCAAGAGATTTTATTTTTATCCACCCATTTTTATCTCGGCCAAGGCTGGCTCGACGACGCATAAAAGGAGGGAAGCTTTTAGGTTGGAGCGGTTGAGCCTGGAGCGATTTAAGGCCTTCTTTTTTTAAAAATGCTGTTAATGATCGAACGATCAATAGTAGTCTACGCTCAGCTTAAACGGCTTGTCGATGGCCGGTGAGGACGATGGCTGAGTCACCCTCAAGCCAGGTGCTGATATTGGAGATGAGCAGGCGCGATGCAGAAAGGTGGGTGCCGGCAATGAGGTATCTCGCTCAATTGCGCGCCATTGATTCAAGAGGGGGACGTTGACTACGCCGCGCATCTTTTGCGCAGGACGCAACGTGACGTTGCGTCCTGCCCATATTCTCTCGAGGGGGAGTGCCGCCTATTTTGTTGACCTGACAAACAGTAAAGCGAGTGACCTTTCATTGGAAAGTCACCGCTGTCGAACTTCAGGAGTCTATGGCATGGGCGTTTCTACAAGTGGTACAGCAACGACGATACAAAAAGCTTCAATGACCAGAGGGCTGGTGCTTCTGTTTGCATTTTGTTGCGGTGCCATCGTGGCCAACATCTATTACGCACAACCGATCATCAGCTTGATTGCCCCGGATATCGGTATGTCGAGTGGCCACGCGAGTCTTATTGTTTCGCTGACTCAGATTGGTTATGCGCTCGGATTGTTTTTCCTGGTGCCCTTGGCGGACCTGGTCGAAAACCGCCGACTGATGATAGCGACGATCGTGATTACGATCTTCAGTCTGGTCGCCGCTGGTTTAGCCCGGCAGCCGAGCGTATTTCTTGTCGTATCGGCACTCATCGGTTTCAGCTCGGTCTCCGTGCAAATGCTTATTCCATTGGCCGCGCATCTGGCTCCGGAAGAGTCTCGCGGCCGAGTGGTTGGCGGGATCATGGGAGGCTTGCTGCTGGGGATTTTGCTTGCGCGGCCGCTGTCGAGCCTGATTGCTGATCATTTGGGCTGGCGGGCAGTGTTTATCGGGGCTGCTGCCTTGATGCTCATCATCTCCATAGTGATCGGCATGACCATGCCCAAATGGCAGCCAGCCCATCGTGCGTCGTATGGTCAACTGCTGATGTCCCTTGGACAATTGTTTTGCCGCGAACCCGTATTACGTCAGCGAGCGCTTTATCAAGGGCTGATGTTTGCATCGTTCAGTTTGTTCTGGACCGCCGTACCGCTGGTGTTGAGTCGTGAGTTCGGCCTCACGCAAAGTCAGATTGCGATGTTTTCTCTGGTCGGCGCCATCGGTGCAGTCGCTGCACCTATCAGTGGTCGACTCGCTGATGCAGGGCACACTCGACGAGCCTCACAGTTGGCCATGGTGCTGGGCGTGGTGAGTTTCCTTCCAGCCTTCATTAATCCCTTTTACGGTGTGATTGGTTTGGCTGTCACCGGTGTTGCTCTGGACTTTGCTGTGCAGATGAACATGGTACTTGGCCAACGAGCCGTCTACGCCTTGGGCACCGCCAACAGAGGCCGCCTGAATGCGTTGTACATGATCAGTATCTTCGTTGGCGGTGCAATCGGTTCCTCGGTGGCCAGTTCGCTTTATGAACATGCCAGCTGGTTGGCGATTGCAGCGGTGGGAAGCGCCTTGTCGCTGGTCGCTCTGATCGCCTTCTCGATTGTTTCTCATCGAGCCGGGCAGGTTCACTGAGTCGATCGGTCGCTGGAACGCGCAATGCCCAAGATGAGAACGGGGATAGTCGAGGAGTGTCATGGACAAGTTGCTCGCATTGAAAATGTTCGTCCAGGCTGTGGATTCGAAGGGCTTTTCTTCCGCCGCTCGACAGTTGGGCCTGGCGACGTCTTCCGTGACCCGGATGATCGACGGGCTTGAGGCTGAGCTGGGCGCTGTCCTGCTTAACCGTTCCACGCGGCAAATCTCATTGTCAGATGCCGGGGCCGCCTACTACTTGAAAGCGCGGGAGGTGTTGAACGCTGTAGCCGAAGCGGATGCTTCGGTCACTGACCGTGGGGAAGTCCCCGCAGGGCATCTTCGTATTTCCGTACCCGTGGCGCTGGGACGTCGTCTGATTGCGCCGCATATCGCCGCGCTTTTGAAGCGTTACCCGCAACTCGTGTTGGACATGACGCTTTCTGACGACATTGTTGAGTTGTTGGGTGAGCGCGTCGATCTATCGATCCGGTTGGGCTCCGCAGCCGCAATGGACGGTGTAGTCAGTCGTCCTGTCGGTCATTTCAGCCGTAGGGTGGTTGCCAGTTCCGAGTACCTGAATGTGCATGGTTTCCCCGAACATCCTATGGACCTCATGCAACACGAATGCATGCGCTTTAGTTATGGCCAAAAGCAACAGGTTTGGAGTTTCTTAAAGTCCGGTGAGAAGACTCGAGTCCCTATTGAAGGCCGCTTTAAAAGCAACAATGCGGAGGTTTTGCGCGAGGTCGCGCTGGCGGGCGGAGGGGTGGCCCTTTTACCTGATTGGCTCGTCAACGATGATATTGGTAGCGGTCACCTGACGTCATTGTTCGAGTCTTTTGTTGTCAATCCGAACGACGCGAGTTCGGTTATCTCTGCGCTGTATCTCCCCAATCATCGCGGCTCCAGGCGCGTCAATGCATTTATCGATTTCATCAGCGAGTTGCTCGGGCCTGAGGGCTTGCCAGTGAGCTGATCTCGTTACCGTTGCTTAATTTTAAGCGTTGGATTTCTACGTAATGGACCACTTTCGCTGTGTAGATACAGCAGATCCGGGAGGCTTGAATGAGCGCCGCAACATTGCATTACGTGTACGACCCGTTCTGTGGCTGGTGCTATGGAGCGGCACCAATGATCACGGCGGCCACCACGATTCCTGGCCTGGAAATTCAGGCTCATGGTGTAGGCATGTTATCGGGAGACAAAAGCAAGTTTGTGTCGGGTGAATGGCGCGATTTTGTTCGTCCTCACGAAGCTCGGATTACCGCGTTCAGCAAACAAACCTTCGCAGACGCTTACGTCCAGGGCGTACTCGACCATGAAAACGTTTACCTGGACTCTTCACCGCCCATTGCAGCCATGATGACGGCTCAACAGCTGTCAGGACGCGGCATTGAAATGCTCAAGCGTTTGCAAGTCGCGTACTACCAGGAGGGACGGGCCATAGCTGAGCGAGGGGTGATTGCCGACATTGCCGGCGAGCTTGGCTTTGAATCAGATAGGTTTATGGCGGCTTTTGATTCGGTCACCGCAGACTCATTGCAGGATCATCTTGAGCGCAGCAACGGGATGCTGGAAGCCCTGAATGCGCGTGGCTTTCCAGCATTTGCGCTGGAAATCGATGGCGAGATGGAAGTGTTGGCCATGGGGCATTATTTAAGTCGACCCACATTGTTCAAGACGGATATTGAAAGCCGCCTGGCCAAATAGGTGTGGTTCATAGCCAGCACATTCTTTTGTTTTGTATGATGCCTGAATGAAGCTCTAGTGAGGCGTTATGCAAGACTCAAAAAATGTGGACGAGAACGAGCCAGGCAAGTCAAAGGACTCCGCAAGCCTCGTCAAATCGACAACTCGACGCCTTTCGCCAGAGGTCAGGGAAAAGCAGATTGTGCAGAAAGCCATCGAGCATTTTGCGACGTGCGGATTCTCGGGGAGCACCCGTGAGCTGGCGCGACAACTTGATGTTACCCAGCCTTTACTCTATCGATATTTCCCTAGCAAAGAGGCGCTGATAGATCGCGTGTACGACGAGGTGTACCAGTGGGATTCCTCGTGGGAAGCGATGATCAAGGATCGCTCGGAACCCCTTCAGTCTCGTCTGGTTCGTTTCTATACCTCATACGCAGGGGTGATTCTGCGGCGGGAATGGATTCGTATCTTCGTTTTCGCCGGGCTGACACGTGAAGGTATCAACGATCGGTATCTCGCCAAATTGCGTGAGCGAGTCTTCATTCCTGTCATCGCGGAGATTCGCCATGCTCATGGATTGGCACCCTCCTCAGGTGAAACGATCAATGACAAAGAGCTGGAATTGATCTGGAGTTTGCATGCCAGCATTTTCTATATCGGCGTGCGCAAATGGATTTACGATCTTCCAGTAACGGAGGACATTGATGCGCTGATCGAGCAGATGGTCGATGCATTCCTTAACGGCAGTCCCCACGTATTGCAACAAGTCGATAACGACCTCGGCGAGAATCCTCGCTTGAATTGACCGGCTTCAATTTGAGTTAGTCTTTCTGCTTTACCCGCCCGCTGAACTTTTGCTTTGCCTCTCTTTTTTGTCGACCACTCATCACCTGTTTCAGTCTTCAGCTGATCAGGTGGTAGGGGGCGTACGCATGTCATTTAGCCCTGAAAAGCCCTTTCCCAACGCTTGAAACCCGCTTCCCCTTTGCGCCGCCATGAGGTGGTTCAGGCCAGCCCTCAAAAATTTGACCCATCGGCTATTTACTTCAATTTCGTCAGGACGTATTGTTTATCGAGTGATAAATAAATACAAAAAACGTTGGAGGCACCATGCAAGTCCTGAAGCTCGCTCATTACTCGATCCGGTCGTTCGACCTGGAGAAGTCCAGCCGATTTTATGAAAGGGTGCTCGGTTTTACCCCTGGCTATCGACCGCCGTTCGATTTTCCTGGCGTTTGGTTGTACATGGGAGGAGATGAGGAGGACTTTGGCACGGTCCACATTATCGGGATTGACCCTTCCAACCCCGAAGGTCTGAAGAACTACCTCGGCGATAAAGAAATCCCGCTGACAGGCACTGGAACCGTTGACCACATTGCCTTTCTGGTCACTGGCCTGGTTGCATTCTGGAGCGTCTTCAAGGCCGAAGGCATTGCCTGGCGTGATCGCACCGTTCCGAGCCTCGGCCTGCATCAGGTTTTCATCGAAGATCCGTCAGGTGTCACCATCGAGCTCAATTTTCCAGCCTCCGAGATTGAAGCGGTTGGTTCTTACGCCTCCCATGTAGCTGCCACTGTGGGAGAGCGGCCATGATCAATACGTTGAATAAACCCCGCGCTATTGTCGTGGGTGGTTCGCTGGGTGGCCTGTTTGCAGCAAATATGCTGTTACGCAAAGGTTGGGATGTTGAAGTTTTCGAGCGTGTTCCGGATGAACTCGCTGGACGAGGCGCCGGGATCGTTACACACCCTGAATTGTTCGAGGCGATGGCCGCTGCGGGAATTCCCCTCGATGCATCTGTCGGTATCAATGTGCTTTCGCGTGTCACGTTGGCCCAGGACGGCGATGTGGTACTTGAAAACGCGCTCCCTCAGACGTTGACCGCGTGGGGGAAAATGTACCAGGTTCTTCGCGCCGCATTTCCGGACTCGCTGTACCGCTGCGGTGGTAGCGTCATCTCGGTTGAAAGCACTGACACGCATGCCAGCGTCACGTTGGCCGATGGCACAACTCATCAAGCGGACGTCATTATTGCCGCTGATGGATTTCGGTCGACAATCCGCCAGCATTTTTTACCTGACGTACACCTGCAATACGCTGGATATATCGCATGGCGTGGGTTAGTCGATGAAAGTGCTCTATCGGACTCTGCCCACGCAGCGCTATTCGATAAATTCGCTTTTTGTTTGCCGCCACACGAGCAGATCCTGGGGTATCCAGTTGCCGGGCACTCCAACAGCACTCTTGTAGGCGAACGCCGTTATAACTTCGTGTGGTACCGCACCAGTGACGACGACGATTTGCGCGATTTGTTGAGGGACGAAAGCGGGAAACAATTTGAAGGTGGAATTCCTCCGGCGCTGATACGCCGTGATGTGCTCGACACTATGTACCAGTCCGCCGAGACATTACTTGCCCCGCAGTTCGCCGAAGTTGTAAAGAAAGCCGCGCAACCGTTATTCCAGCCCATTTACGACCTGGAAGTACCGAAGATGAATTTCGGGCGTGTCGCTTTGCTCGGCGACGCGGCATTTGTGGCGCGTCCCCATTGCGGAATGGGTGTTACCAAGGCCGCCGGTGATGCGTTGGCAATCGTCGAAGCACTTGAGCGACATGCATCCGTCGAAGAGGCACTGGCGGACTATAGCGAGCAACGCTGTCGTTTCGGGGCGTCGATTGTTCAGCATGCCAGGCATTTGGGTGCGTATATGCAGGCGCAACTGAAAAGCGAGGAAGAGCGCGAAATGGCTGAGTTGTACCGAACCCCGGAAGCCGTAATGCGCGAGACAGCGGTGCCCGTGAAGTTTTAATACAGCCAAAAGCCCTTTGCAGGAGACAACCATGGAACATGCATATCCGCAAGACGGTGGCTCGGCCCTGTCCGCTGAACAGGTTGATAACGCTATTCAAAACCCGATTCTCGAAAATCCGGAGTTTCGTGCTTTGGTAAAACAGCGACGGATATTTTCGTGGAGTATGACTGCCCTGATGCTGGCAGTTTATTTCGGATTTATTCTTTCTCTAGCCTTTATACCGGCCCGTTTGGGTACACCTATCATCGAAGGGCAACCGATGACATGGGGCGTGCCAATTGGCTTTGGAATGCTCGCCTTCACGATTCTTCTCGTTGCTGTCTACGTATGGCGAACTAATACCTGCTACGACCCTAAAATAAAAACAATCATCAGGAGCTTCAACAAATGAAGCGTCTACTTATTGCAGTCTCAGCCATCCTGGCTTCGGTAGCGGTATACGCTGCCGACGCTCCGAGCACAGTCCACAAACATAACCCCATTGCCATCGGCATGTTTCTAGCGTTTGTTATTTTTACTCTGTTTGTCACACGATGGGCCGCACGCAAAAACAATAGTGTTGCCGATCACTATGCCGCAGGCGGAAAAATTACCGGCTTCCAAAATGGTTGGGCCATTGCCGGAGACTATATGTCCGCGGCGTCTTTGCTGGGTATCTCCGCGTTGGTGTTTACCAGCGGTTTTGATGGACTGATCTACTCAATCGGTTTCCTTGCAAGCTGGCCGATCATTCTGTTCCTGATTGCCGAACCATTACGCAATCTAGGTCGCTACACGCTGGCGGACGTACTGTCCTATCGCCTGAAACAACGACCCATACGAGCGTTTGCGGCGTCCAGTTCGATCGTGATCGTTCTGCTTTATCTGGTTTCTCAGCTGGTAGGCGCTGGAAAGCTGGTGGAATTGCTATTCGGTTTCGATTACACCGCAGCTGTGCTTCTCGTCGGTACGCTAATGGTCATCTATGTTTTCTTTGGCGGGATGCTGGCAACCACCTGGATTCAGATCATCAAGGCAGTCTTATTGCTGACTGGCTGTGTCTTCATGGCTTTCATGGTCTTGTCCGAATTCGGATTCAGCCTGAACCAGCTGTTCACTCAAGCTACCCAAGTGCATCCATCCCATGTAGCAATCATGAGTCCAGGAGGGCTGATTACTGACCCGGTGTCTGCGATTTCCCTGGGACTGGCATTAGTCTTCGGTACGGCAGGTCTTCCACATATTCTCATGCGGTTCTTCACCGTCGGTAACGTCAAGGCTGCGCGCCAAAGTATTCTTTATGCCACCGGTCTTGTCGGCATAGGGTACGCACTGATCGTCATCATCGGTTTCGGCACCATCGCCCTGGTTGCCAGCAATCCTGCCTATCATGATGCGTCAGGTGGAATATTGGGTGGCGTTAATATGGTTGCGATTCACCTCGCACATAACGTCGGCGGCAATGTCTTCCTCGGGTTTATGTGTGCGGTATCGTTCTCGACAATATTGGCAGTAGTGGCGGGGTTGACCCTTGCAGGCTCGTCTGCCGTTTCTCATGATCTTTATGCACATGCCTTGCGCCGTGGTACCGCAAGCGACCGTGAAGAAATGCGCGTCTCTCGTGTTACAACCATCGTGCTGGGTGTGTTGTCGATTCTGCTGGCGATTGCTTTCGAGAAACAGAACATCGCATTTATTGTGAGCTTAACGTTCTCCATCGCCGCAAGTTCCAATTTTCCAGTGCTGTTGTTGTCGATTTACTGGAAGGGTTTAACGACGCGTGGCGCCGTGATTGGCGGATCGTTGGGGCTGGTGTCTGCAATTACCCTGTGCATTCTCAGTCCTACTGTTTGGGTCAAGATTCTCCATCATCAGCAAGCCTGGTTCCCGTATGAATACCCGGCTCTGTTCTCAATGGCTGTCGCATTTATCGGTATTTTCTGGTTCTCCATTACTGATCGTTCCGCCAGCGCCGTAGTTGAACGCAGTCGATTCGAAAATCAGTTGGTCGATACGGAGTTGGGTACGCCGGCAACATGGAAGGCGCAACTTAAAGCTGATTAAGTCAGGTGATAGTTGTCTATATTAAATAATTACAATTTTCTGCATGAAAGTGTAGCTCCTGCAACGCCGGTCGCGAGAAGTTGATTTTTAATAAGCGAACTATGGTTTGGCTGTGTGCTTCTCGCGCACCATAAGCTGTCGGAATACCTACGTCTGGAAAGTCGCTTAATAGTTCATACAAAAATAACAATTTAAACTTGGGTGAAAATAAATGAAGTGTACTTTTGCTGTGGCGGCAGCCATGTGTGTATTGGCGCAGCAAGCCCATGCGGCTGGTTTTGTCGATGATAGTAAGGCAGCGATTAAACTGCGTAACTTCTATATCAATAGCGATTACCGAGACTCGGCAACACCCGCTCAGAAAGCAGCCAACCAGAGTTATCAAGCGGAGTGGGGGCAAGCCTTCCAACTCGAATTCATCTCGGGTTATACCCCGGGGCCTGTGGGTTTTGGTGTTGATGCGTTGGGTATGCTGGGCGTCAGGCTGGATTCAAGCGCCGGTAAACATGGCAATCCGACGGGCACGAACTACGGTGGCGTGGTATTTCCAAGTGACGGCGACCATGCGGTTGACGATTTCTCCAACTTGGGGCTGACCGGGAAAATGAAAATATCCAAGACCGAACTGAAGCTTGGAACTCTGGTCCCAAAACTGCCGGTGATCTTCAGCAATGACGGGCGTTTGTTGCCTCAAACTTGGCAAGGAACCCAGGTTTCTTCGGCCGACATCAAAGACCTGACCTTGATCGGTGGGCAAATTGAAGAGGTGAAGGGGCGCAACTCCAGCAACAATGAAAATATGTCCATTGCAGGCGCCAATAATGCAGTCACTGGCCGCTTCAGTAATAAATTCATTTACGCCGGTGGCGATTACAAGCTGACTAAAGATCTAACCTTGCAGTACTACTACGGCAATCTCAAAGATTTTTATAAGCAGAATTTTCTTGGCCTGATTCACAACTGGGCAATCGGACCTGGTGTGCTGACCAGTGATGTTCGATACTTTAATAGCAAGGATGATGGTGCAAACGGCCATGATCCTGCGTATTTTACGACGGGCTACTACGGCGGTAACACGCTGAAAGGAAAAGTCGATAACGATTTGTACAGTGGGTTGTTTACCTACGCGGTTGCGGGTCACACTTTCGGAGCAGGCTATGAGGTCAGTGATGGGAAAAGTGACTTCCCTTATTTGAACCAGGGGGACGGCCCCACCACCTACACCATCACGGAAATGCAGGTTCAGAAGTTTGTTCGTGCTGGCGAGAAGTCGTGGCAAGCCCGTTACTCTTTTGACTTCGCAAAACTGGGTCTGCCTGGTGCGACGGCAGGTGTTGTGTATGTTAAAGGTAATGATATCAATACTGTCGCATCTAGCAATTCCAGCGAATGGGAACGTGATATTACGCTCGCCTATGTCGTGCAGTCAGGTCCCTTCAAAGGCTTGGGTGTCATGTGGAAAAATGCAATGGTGCGCAATAATATCCCGAACGCCCGCCAACAAGATGAGAATCGCGTGATTATAAATTACCAATTGGCATTGTTTTGATTTTTAAACGCAGGCGATAGTTTGTAGCGGAAACTATGCGGTGAGTCAGTGCTGTTGTGACTGGCCACTGTAACTGACAGGCAGCGCTTTAACAGGTGTTGCATGTACATGTCGTTCTCTTCCAACGGCATGTTTTTAAGTAGAGTAACGTTTCCCTTAGTTGGGGTAGGGCGGTGCAAGTGATCCTTCACCGCCCTTTTTTATTCTGCACGGGGGTCGTTCATGATCCCGGAGCATCCAGCCAACCACGTCGCGCCAACGGCAGATCCAGCAAGCGCTTGCCGATGGCATCACTGATGGCATTGCCCAGCGCCGCGGCCATGGGGCCCTGGACGATTTCCGCCGCGCCGAGGAATGGCTGGCCGGGTTGATCAATCATGTGCACCTCGACCTGTTTCGGCAGCTCGGGAAAACGCATGATCGGATAGCCGCTCCAGTCGAAGCTATGCATGCCGCTGGCGTCATAGAGGATTCGTTCATAGAGCGTCCAGCTGGCGGACTGAACGATGCCACCCTGGACCTGATTGAGTAGCCCATCGGGGCTGACTATTTGCCCCACATCGACGGCGGCCACCACCCGATCGATCGTCACTTGCCCGGTCTGCCGTTGCACATGCAGCTGCACGGCGATGGCGCAGTAACCCATGATGTTTTTATAGCGAGCGAAGGCGAAGCCGATTCCGCTGCCGGGGCCAGTTGCCTTTTGCGCCCAACCGAAGCTGCTGGCCACACGTTCCACCACCGCCCGTGCTCGTGGATCGCTCAAGTGATTGAGGCGAAATTGCACCGGGTCCACGGCGGCCTGCGCTGCCAGTTCATCGACAGTGCTCTCGATGGCGAACACGTTGATATGGGCGCCGAGCGAACGCATGGCCGAGGTCCTGAACGGCATGGTCAGAACGAAGTTCAGATCGACCTGCAGGTTGGGTATCTCGTACAACGGAACCGAGTTACGGTCGCCGTCACCCTCGGGCTGGGCAATAGGGATCGAAGGGGCTGGGGTGAAGGGCCTGGCCAACAGCCACGCCGGTAACAAGCGCCCGGCATTGACGATACGTTCGTTGTGCGGCGTGCTCCAGAGTTCGTATTTCCAGTCCCGAAGGCGCCCGCTGTCGTCCAGTCCTGCTTCCACTTCGGCAAGCATCGCCGAGCTGTAGGGCTCCCAAAGATTTTCCTGCTCGCGCATCCATTGCACTCGTATCGGCTTGCCGGGTATGGCCATGGCGATCAGCGCGGCATCGGCTGCGGCGTCATCCGCGCCGTTGTGGCCGTAGCAACCGGAGCCTTCGGCGTGGATGCAACGTACCTGAGCCACCGGCAGGCCGACCATCTCGGCGATGCCCATGCGCAGAGGGTAGACGCCTTGAGTGTGGGTCCAGACGGTCAGTGTTCCGTCCCTGAACCAGGCTACTGAACAAGACGGCCCGATGGAGCCGTGCATGAGGTATTGCTTGGTCACCCGTGCCTTGTAGGCGCGTGGCGCAGGTTGCGCGAGGTTGCCCTTGGCACTCACCGGGTAGCGTCGCGCTGGCAACTCGGTGAGGAGTTGATGGATATGTGTTGAGTCGGGCAGCGGATTACCTTCTGTCCAACGGGCAGAGGCGTAGCCTTCGCGCATCGCTTTGACTGCCAGCCATTCATCGGTGGCGACCACGGCGAGGTAACTGCCGTTGCGGACCAGTTTCACCACACCGGGGAGTTTTTTGAGGGCCGCCTCGTCGATGTCCAGCAGCTGACTGCCGCGCCGGGGTGGGCGTATCACACGGGCATGCAGCATGTCGGGCAGACGCATGTCTTGCACATAAGCCGCACCGCCGCTGACCTTGGCTGGAATGTCCAGTCGAGGCAATGATGTGCCGATCAGGGTGAAGCTGCTGGCAGGCTTGAAGGGCGAGCTGGCCGATGCGAAGCGATGCAGTTGAACCCCGACAACCGCTTGCACGTAGGTCATGCTGCGACCTTGCGCATCGTAGATCACGGCGTCCCGCGTGCTCAGGCTGTCGACTTTCTGCTGCCATTGCCGTGCCGCAGATTCGAGTAATAGCTGACGCACCTGGGCCGCGGCGTTGAAAAGTGCAGTGCCGCTGTCGACGATTGTATGGCTGCCGGCGGTATAGCCTTCATTGGGTGTCAGCGCGGTGTCGGCGGTGAGAAAACGGATGAGCCCGGGCGACACTTCCAGGCGCTCGGCGGCGATCTGCAGGAGCGCCGTTTTGACGCCGGTGCCCAGCTCCACTTTGCCGGTGTAGACGGTAATGCCATCTTTCGCGTCAATGCGGATCCAGGCGTCCAGATAGGGAGTGGCACGCAGGCTGCCCGGCAGGTCAGGTGCCAGGATTTGCGTGCCCAAGGTGTCCACTTCGGTGTCGGCGAAGGCGCGCGGAATGCCCGGAAGCATCGCGAAACCCATCACCAACGCACCATTGATCACGAACGCACGGCGGCTCAGATTGACGTTTTGCGTCGAGGTTTTCATACCTTGGCCCCCTGCGCGATGACCGACTTGATAGCGGCGAGGATCCGCACATGGGTGCCGCAGCGACACAGGTTGGGTGCCATGTGGCGACGGATCGTTTCATCATCCGGATGAGGATTGGCCTCCAACAAAGCCTGTGCCCGTACGATCATCCCCGCGATGCAATAACCGCACTGCGCCGCCTGTTCGTCGATAAAGGCCTTCTGCAACGGCCCCGGTTGGTCGGCGCTGCCCAGGCTCTCCACGGTGCGCACAGATTTTCCCGCCAGCGCGCCGCACGGTGTCAGGCATGAAAACACCGGTTTGTCGTCTACTAAAACCGTGCAAGCGCCGCACTGCCCGAGGCCGCAGCCGTACTTGGCACCATTGAGTCCCACCTGGTTGCGCAAGGCATAAAGCAGCGGCATGTCTTGCGCAATGTCCAGTACATGAGTCTTGCCGTTGATGTCGAGTGTGATCACGGTTGCTGCTCCTGAGCGCGAATGCTCTTGATAGTTTTCTCCAGGTCCGTCCAGGGTCTGGTCGCGCAGCTGTCGGTGCGCAAATACTCGGCAATGGCGGCCAGATGGCTATCGTCGAGGTTGTGTGCGAAGGCCGGCATGTAGTGGCTGGGAGCGGCACTGGACATCGGAATGCCTTGCAGGATGGTTTGGATTAAATTGCGTGGTGAGTCCGCCGTTACTGCCGAAGTGCTTGCCAGAGCGGGCCTCGATTCAATGGCGCGCATCGGGGCGGCGGTGCCGTGGCAGCTCGCGCAGGCACCTTCGAATAACGAGGCGCCCAGAAGCGCCTTGGCACTGGGCTTGGGCTCAGAGGTACAGGGCGGCAACGTCGCGTCCGGTGAGGTTTTCTTGAGGTCAAGAATGTACTGCGCGATGGCATGGGCATCTTCCTCCGGCATCTGCGCGATGCTCAGGCTGACCGGCAACATCGGGCCCGCTGCTGCGCCGTGTCCTTCGGCGACCTCGCCGGTCAGGTAGGCGACCAGTTGGGCTTCATTCCAGGGATGTTGCGCAGAGGCCATTGCGCGCAGGGCAGGGGCCGTCCAGCCGTCGACGATACCGCCGTTGAACAGCTCGCTGCTTTTCTCCCCGCCAATCAAATTCAGGGGCGAATGGCAGGATGAACAGTGTCCCGCGCCCTCGACCAGATAGCGTCCACGGTTCCATTGCGCTGTTTGCCCGGGAAGTGGTTCCAGTGGATCCCCATGCAGGAACAGCAGGTTCCAGAAAGACACCAGCGGACGGAAATTCATGGGAAAGACCATATGGTTTTCCGGTGCGGTGTAGTTGACCGGGTCCACGCTCATCAGGAAGGCATAGGCATCCGCAATATCTGCATCGCTCATCTTTCGGTAATGCACGTAGGGGAACGCCGGATAGAGAAAATGGCCGTCGCGCGCGATGCCTTCACGCATGGCCCGTTCAAAGGCGTCCAGCGACCACTGGCCGATACCGGTTTCCCGGTCTGGGGTTATGTTGGTGGTGAAGAGTGTTCCGAAGGGCGTTACCAGCGGCAATCCTCCCGCCATGTAAGCGCCGCCAGGTCGTGTGTGGCAGACCGCACAATCGCCCGCTTCGACGACGCGTCGGCCTCTGTCCAGGGTCTCGCGATCTGCATTTTCGGGCGGGCTGACAGTGGCGATTTCCGGTCTCCACATCATCCAGAATGCAAACCCTATCCCCACGATGCCGATTGCCAGAACGGCACCGATGATCGTATTGCGCTTCATCGCCTTACCTCTCGAGCTCAGTTAACGACAGATTTTTCAATCCGCCGCGTGCGATTGGCGTACGGCGACTTTCTGTGGCGTGAGCTTAGAGAGGGCGGTTGTGATGGAGTACCCCATCAAGGCGCAACGCTACATTGCGCCCAGCGCAACGACGTCAGAATTAACAACCGTTAACTCGCGCCACTTGCGCGCTTGTCCAAAGATGGATCCTCAAGGAATGTACCGATGGCATTGAAGGAGTTTCATGGACAAGCTGCTCGCACTGAAAATGTTCATCCAGTCGGTAGATTCCAAGGGCTTTTCGGCGGCCGCCAGGCAACTCAATCTGGCGACTTCTTCAGTGACCAGAATGATCGACAGGCTTGAGGGTGACCTCGGTACCGTGCTGCTTAATCGCTCTACCCGGCAAGTCACGTTGACGGATGCTGGGAGTGCTTATTACTTGAAAGGCCGGGATATTCTGAATGCCATGGCGGAGGCTGACGAGTCGGTTTCGGATCGTGGTGAAGTGCCCGCAGGGCAGCTGCGTATTTCGGTCCCCGTGGCGTTTGGACACCGCCTCATCGCCCCTCATATCTCCACGCTTTTAGAGCGTTACCCAATGCTCATGCTGGATATGACGTTATCTGACGACATCGTCGATCTGCTCGGCGAAAGCATCGATCTATCGATCCGGATGGGGTCGCCGGCGGCGATGGAAGCTGTGGTCAGTCGCCGCATCGGCAGCTTTCGACGCCGGGTGGTCGCCAGTGCCGAGTACCTGAATGCTCGCGGACTTCCTGACCAACCCATGGACCTCATGCGATACGAGTGCATGTGCTTCAACTACGGTGCACCGCAGCAGGTCTGGACATTTACAGGCAAGGGACAAGCGATTCGCGTGCCCGTCGACGGGCAGTTCAAGAGCAACAATGCCGAGGTTTTGCGTGACGTGGTACTGGCCGGTAGCGGGGTGGCGCTTTTGCCCGATTGGCTGGTCAATGATGATATCGACAGTGGTCGATTGACGTCCTTGTTCGACGCTTTTGTCGTCAATCCGGACAGCGCAAGTTCGGCGATCTCGGCCCTGTACCTGCCCAACCACCGCGGCTCGAAACGTATCAATACGTTCATTGATTTCCTCACCGAGTTACTCGGATCGGAGTGTCAGCTCGTGGGCTGATCGCCCCACCTTTGCGTTTTGCGAAACGCAACGTTGTGCAGAAGGTGGATTCTCTGACGGGGGCCGGCCGCCTACCGTGGGGGTGTGAAAACATTCAACCACGGAGACTGCCATGAGTTTGCACTCATCCAAGATTCAGGTGACTTACGACTTCATCTGCCCATGGTGCTGGATCGGTGAGGAAAATCTCGAACGCGCGCTTGCCGCTTCGGATTATTCAGCTGACGGCCACATTACGTTCCTGCCTTATCAGTTGAACCCGGACATGCCTGTTCAGGGCATGGATCGTAAAGCCTACCGCTCTGGCAAGTTCGGCAGCTGGGCGCGTAGCCAGGCCATGGACGCACAGGTGACCCACGCCGGCAAGGCTGTCGGTCTGGAGTTCGATTATCAACGAGTCGAAAAAACCCCCAACACCTTGGCAGGGCATCGGCTGGTATGGCGAGAGCAACTGGCGGGTAGAGACGCGTCCCTCCTGATCAAGGCCATTTTCAAGGCGTACTTCAGCGAGGGGCGGGATATCGGCGACCTCAATGTGCTGGCCGACATCGCTGCCGAAACGGGGCTGGACCGGGGGGCAGTTGTCGACTTTCTCAACACCGAGGAAGGCACCGCTGAAGTCCTGAAGCTGGAGGCCATAACCAAGGCCTCCGGTGTGCGCTCGGTACCGAGTATTCAGATCGCAGACGACGTCATCAGTGGTGCTCAGCCCATCGAAGTAATGATCCAGATACTAAGACGAAGCCAGGCGGCTTAAGCCGTTTTTTCAATCCCTATTCATTCAGGAAATCATCATGACTCATCACTTGTTCAGCCCGATCAAACTCGGCCTGCTCACCCTTGATCATCGCGTCGCCATGGCCCCTTTGACTCGCTCCCGTGCGGGCCAGCCTGGCAACGTACCGACCTCAATGAACGTCGAGTACTACCGTCAGCGTGCCAGTGCCGCGTTGATCATCACCGAGGCTACGCAGATTTCGCAGCAGGGGCAGGGTTACGCCTGGACGCCCGGCATCCATAGCGACGAGCAGATTCAGGGCTGGAAAGCTGTCAGCGAAGCCGTGCACGCAGAAGGCGGGCGCATCTTCCTGCAGCTCTGGCATGTGGGGCGGGTGTCGCACCCGGTATTTCAACCTGACGGCGGCCTGCCGGTGGCACCGACCGCGCAGCCGGTCCCCGGCAAGACGTTCATCCTGAATGAAAAGGGCGAGGGGGTCTGGGGTGATGTACCGGTTCCTCAGGAACTGGACATTCCAGGCATTGAAGCGATCGTCGCCGATTTCCGCAAGGCCGCTCGCAATGCACTTCTTGCCGGTATGGACGGTGTGGAGATTCACGCAGGCAATGGCTATCTGCTTGACCAATTTATCAACAGCGCCAGCAACCAGCGTAGCGATCGCTACGGTGGAAGTATCGAAAACCGTGCGCGGCTATTGCTCGAAGTCGTGCAAGCCGTGACCGAAGAAATAGGCGCCGAACGTGTTGCTGTGCGCCTGACACCGATGGGGCGTTTCATGGGCATGGGCGATGACACTCCGGAACAGACCTTTGGCTACATCGCATCCCGGCTCAATCACTGGAATCTCGCTTACCTGCACCTGGTAGAACCGATGATGGTCGGCACGGTGCTCGACGAAAGCAACGATCCCCGCTGGGACGCCATCATCAAGCAGCTGCGTACTGACTTCCATGGCGTTCTGATGCTGGCGGGTGGGTACTCCGGCGAAACGGCCGAACAGGCCATCGCGCAGGGGCGTGCCGACCTCATCGCTTTTGGTCGCCCGTTCATTGCCAACCCCGACTTGCCAGCGCGTTTGCGTGGCCGTACCGAACTCAACCCGGCGGACGGCAACAGCTTTTTTGGCGGCGACGCCAAGGGGTACATCGACTATCCGGTGTTGGCATAACGCAACGTCAAATCCAGAGGCTGTGGGAATCACCCTGCTACGAGGAGAGAGGTAATGAAGAGTTCAGACGTTCCGAAGGCCTTGGTCATTGGTGGTTCCCTGGGAGGACTGTTCGCCGCCACGGCGTTGCGTGCGATTGGCTGGCACGTCGACATTTTCGAGCGATCCCCCGCGGCGATGGATAGCCGTGGTGGAGGCATTGTTCTGCAAGCAGATGTCCTTCAGCATTTCCGCTATGCCGGAATCAAACCGGCCAATGCACTTGGGGTCCGCTCCCATGATCGTCTGTATTTGAATCGAGCTGGCACCGTCGTGCATAAAGAGCCGATGCCGCAAACTCAGACGTCCTGGAACACGCTCTACAATTCATTGTTCTCTGCCTTTCCTGCCGAGCACTATCACCGTGGAAAGACGCTGGTTGATCTGACTCAAAATGAGCAACGAGTGACTGCGAATTTTGCAGATGGCAGCAGTGCTGAGGGAGACCTGCTGATTGGTGCCGATGGTGCGGGTTCAACCGTGCGAAGTCTGGTGTTGCCTGGTGCGCAATACACCTATTCGGGGTATGTAGTCTGGCGTGGTCTGGTTGATGAAGACGGACTTCCAGACTTCGCCAAAGCGCAGCTTTACGAAGACTTTGTCTTTCAACAAGACCCTGAGTCGTTGATGTTGGAATACATGGTGCCGGGCTTGAATGGCTCGGTTAATCCTGGCGAGCGACGGTTCAACTGGCTCTGGTATTTGAAAGCTGCCCAAGGCGCAGCATTAGATGCTGTGCTCACTGATAACAATGGTCATCGGCGTAGCCACTCGATTCCACCGGGAGCCTTGGCCGCTCAGCAGGATGCTTACCTGCGAGACATGGGTGAGCAGCATGCCAACCCGGCTTTTCGTGAACTGATTCGCCAGACCAAGGATATTTTCGTTCAAGCGATCCTTGATCTGAAAGTCTCCCAAATGGTGTTTGGTCGCGTGTTGCTGACTGGCGATGCCGCTTTTGTGCCGCGTCCTCATACGGCCGGCAGCACGGCCAAGGCAGCCCGCAATGCACTGTCCCTGGCTCAAGCGATCGACGACATTGGCGACATCGATAAAGGCTTGCTGGTCTGGCAGCAACTGCAACTTGCAGAAGGCAAGCGTATGGCGGATTGGGGGGTGAGCATGGGTGACCGGATCATGGGCATCAACTGATCCTGATTCAGCCGCTTTAACTGGAAAAAGTTCGTTTACAGGCGAGTTTTTGTTGCCGTATTTCCAGTCTGGAATATAAAAAGAGGAGAAAGCTTCAGCTCGAAGCTTTCTCCTCTTTTTGGCATCTGCATGTTTTAAGGCATTAACCATTCAGGCAAGCGCTACCGAATATTTTGTATTGCAGGTCGTGCGTTGCGCCCTTGTGATCCACATACACCATGTGCGCATCCACCGGGCCGCAAGCGTTATTTGTGTCCTCGGCAGTAGTGATGTTGATGACTTTGGCGATATCCATGTGTTCGGAGTAATTGTAGTGCTCAGGTTCAGGAGTGGCGACCTTGACGTTGGAAGCGCTTTGGGCAGAAGCGTAAACGCTGAACATCATGAGTGAGGCGAGCATTGCGTATTTCATGAGGGTGATTTCCAGAGGTTGTTTAAGAAGGAACTCTTTGTGTGCTTCTGGAGTTAATTGTGATGTCGAGCGTTAGTTTATAAAAATACCCAATTCAAATACCGGTAATTACCACAATTGATGTGTCACCAACGTGCCTGACAACAAGTGACTGATAAGTTGCATGATCGACAAAGCGCCAGGTATTGCTCACTTTTCCACTTCGTCATGAAGGCTTGAATCGGAGCAAAAAAAAGGCCGGTCAGACCGGCCAAAGGGAAATTGAGTGTTTCGCTAAAGTTATCCGCGGAGTCCGAGGATTCTGGCCGCGTTTCCACCGAGCACTGCAGCCTTCTCGCGGGGGCCCAGACCTACGCTTTCTACAAAACGCACCGGTTGTTCGTATCCCATGTCGAAGCAGTAGTCGCTGTCCAGTACCAGATGGTCGATACCGACATTGGCGATCAAATAGTCCAGAACCGGCCCGGAGTGTGAAACGGTGTCGTAGCTGAATCGCGTCAAATAGCTGCTCGGCTTTTGAGCCAGACGCCGTGTCTCGGGACGTGAATTCCAGCCTGCGTCGAGACGCCCGACGAGTATTGGCAATGCTCCACCGGCGTGGGGCAATGACACATGCAGCTGTGGGTATCGATCCAGTACTCCACCGAGAATCAGGTGTGAAGCCGCGATAGCGGTATCAAACGGGTTGCCCAGCAGGTTGCTCAGGTAATAGTTACTCAAGCGGCTGCCGCCAACCGTTTGTTGCGGGTGCAGGAACACTGGCAGTCCCAGCTGTTCAATGCGGGCAAAGACTGGTGCAAAGCGTGGATCGTCCAAGTCCAGACCGTTGATGTTGGTGCCCATATAAACGCCCCGCACCCCGGGCAGTTCGGCTGTGCGTTCCAGCTCGATAATGGCGTCGTGCACATCCAGCATCGGCAACGTCGCCAGCACCACAAAACGCAGCGGGTGTTGGCGATGAACAGTTGACGCGGCATCGTTCCAGGCACGTGCCAGGCGAGCATTGAGTTGACGATCTGCCCAGTACACCATCGGCACGCTCAAGGACAGCGCCTGAACATCGACGCCTGCGCGATCCATGTCGAGCAAGCGCGCTTGCACATCGATAAATTTCAGGGGCAAAGGCCCTAATCCGCCGGCCGGGGTAGCGAAGCTGAATGAATTTTCCTGGCGGGTATAGCTTCCACCGAAAGCTTTGCCATCACCGCCCAAGAGGTGCAAGAACTCTTCAGGATAGTAATGCGCATGGATGTCCACCGATCTCACCGGGATGTCGGCCCCCCTCTTGATCGACCCCGCCGAGGCGGGTACCAAACGGGTGACCAGCAGGCCGCCCGCAGTAGCTGCCATGATGCCTAGCAGTTGGCGACGGGTCTTCGAGAGACAGCAGGGACATTGCATGGTCAATCTCCTTTTTATTGTTTTTGTTGGGCGATGAACGCCGAGACGCCTTTATTGATCAGTCGATTACTTTTGGATTTTGATTATCAATCGATAAATTGAAATAATGCAAGGGGCTTCAATTGGCCTTCGTTCCAAATCGGAATCATGGGGGAGCGTTGGTGGTGATGAACGTTCTGCTATAGTCGCGAGCTTACTGATCGCTCGATAAAAAGGAGTGGCAATGACTGACTCCACGTCTGATCCGATAGACGCGCTTGATTGGCGGAATCGCCGCAAGAGCGCCCGCGCAGGTAGTCAGAAGCCATGCAACCCCAAACCCGCTACCGATTGAGCACAGCCATGCAAGACGCCCACCGCCTGGTCATGCACAGTCGTTACCTTAACTTTTCGATCTCGGAATCCGTTCATGGATAAGTTGCTGGCGCTCAAAATGTTTGTCGAAACGGTTCGCTGTGGTGGTTATTCGGCAGCGGCGCGCAAGCTCGGCATCTCCACTTCGTCAGTGACGCGACAGGTAGCCGGACTGGAAAGTGAGTTAGGCGCCAGCCTGCTTAACCGCACCACGCGCAACACCAGCGTCACGGTGGCGGGCCAGAACTATTTTGATAAAGCCGTGGCGATCCTCGAGGCCATCGACGAGGCCGATGCGGTCGTTACCGACCGCGGCAGTGAAGCCCAGGGGCGATTACGGGCCAGCGTCCCGGTGGAATTCGGCCGACGTATCATCGCTCCCCATCTGGGGCGGTTGCTTGAGCGCCATCCTGGCCTGGAGATCAGCCTTTCGCTGAGCGACGAGGTCAGTGACCTGCTCAGCGAGCAAATCGATGTGTCCGTGCGTCTTGGTTCATCGGTTGTCAGTGATGACATCGTCAGCAAGCGAATCGGTGATTTCCAGCGTTGGGTGGTGGCAAGTCCCGAATACCTGACGCGTACCGGGCTGCCCCGGCACCCGCGTGACCTGTTGGACCATCAGTGTCTGCGTTTTGATTACCGCACGGGTCACCACAATTGGACATTTCAGGGTGACGAAGAAGTTATCCGCTTGAATGTGCAGGGACGGTTGCAAAGCAACAACGCCGACATTCTGCGCGAGGCGGCGTTGGCCGGTGGCGGGGTGACGCTGTTGGCCGATTGGCTGGTGCGTGACGATGTCAGCGCAGGTCGGCTAACGCGCGTGCTGGAGCAGTATGAGGTCAACCCTGGCAGTGCAAGCACCTGCATCAATGCGTTGTATCTGCCCAATCATCGTGGTTCCAGCCGCATCAATGTGTTCATAGAGTTTCTCAAGGAAATACTCGCCCCCTAAGCACGTCCTGTGCATTTGACCAGACGGCGTTGCGCGTCGCTTTTGATCGAATCGAAATGCCGGCCGATGCCATCGCGGCACACAGCGTGCTGCCTTGATTGCGCGCTTGCGCAACAGCAGCGTTGCCGAATGCGCAACGAAGCCTTGCAGTGGGCAGCGATTCTCCCGGCGTGCCCGGGTTCGTAAAGTGATGCCCATCAACTGACCCCGGTCGTCAACGCGCCACCCCGCGCCACTGACAAATTTTTTCAATTGGAACTCGCCCCGATTCGGCCGGCTACGGCCCGCTATCGCCTGGCGAAAGTATGAGGAATGTCCCATGAAACCCCTGCAGACGGTTCCCTTGATCCTCTCGGCTCTGGCGCTGGCGGTCGTGCTCGCTGGCTGCAAGCAAGAGGCCCCCGCACAAGCTGTCACACCGCCACAGGTTGGTGTCGTGACGCTTCAATCACAAACGTACACAGTGCAAAGCGAGCTACCGGGGCGTACCGCACCGTTCCGCGTTGCAGAAGTGCGGCCGCAAGTGGATGGTATCATCGAGCAGCGTCTGTTTGACGAGGGCAGTGAGGTGAAACCCGGACAGCCGCTGTACCGCATTGATCCATCACCGTACGAAGCAGACGTCGCCCGCGCCCGCGCATCGTTTCAACAGGCCCGTTCCCTCGCAGACCGTTATCGACAGCTGATCGGAGAAAAGGCGGTGAGCCGTCAAGAGTTCGAGGATGCACAGGCGCGACAACTGACGGCGGAGGCTGACCTCAAGCGTGCCGAGATCAACCTGCGTTACACCCGTGTGCTCGCACCGATTGCTGGCCGCATCGGCCGCTCCAGCGTGACCGAAGGTGCGCTGGTGAACAACGGCCAGGCAGCGGCCATGGCATCGATTCAGCAACTCGACCCCATCTATGTCGATATCACCGAGTCATCTGCAAACCTGCTCAAACTGCGTGATGATCTCAAGCAAGGGCGCCTGGAGACGGCGGGGGCGGACGCCGCCGTGGTGAGCCTCGCGTTGGAAAATGGCAGTGCCTATGGACTGCCGGGGCGCTTGAAGTTTTCTGAGGTGTCAGTCGACCCCTCCACCGGTTCGGTGACCCTGCGCGCCGTGTTTCCCAACCCGGAGCACCTGCTACTCCCTGGTATGTTTGTGCGTGCAAAACTTCAGAGCGGCGTCCGACAAGCCGCCATCCTTGCTCCGCAGCAAGGGGTGACCCGCGACCTGAAGGGTAATCCCAGCGCACTGGTGGTCAGCGCTGATGGCACCGTTGAGCAACGTCCCCTGACGGCCAATCGTACAGTGGGCAACCAATGGCTGGTGGAGCGTGGCCTCGAAGCGGGCGATCGCTTGATCACTGAAGGGCTGCAGTTCGTCAAGCCGGGCATGAAGGTCTCCGTGACTGCCGCGCAAAACGTGGCACCGGTGTTGGCCGGTGCCGTGGCTGGGGGGAACTGAACATGTCCAGGTTCTTTATCGAGCGGCCCATTTTTGCCTGGGTACTCGCATTGATCGTCATGCTGGCGGGCGGGCTGGCGATCCTCAAGCTGCCCGTCAACCAATACCCTGACATCGCTCCGCCAGCGATTTCGATTCAGGTGACCTACCCAGGAGCATCGGCCCAGACCGTGCAGGACACCGTGGTCCAGGTCATCGAGCAACAGCTCAACGGCATCGACAACCTTCGCTACGTCAGTTCGGAAAGCAACTCCGATGGCACCATGGCGATCACGGTTACGTTCAACCAAGGGACGAACCCCGACATCGCTCAGGTTCAGGTGCAAAACAAACTCAACCTGGCCACGCCCTTGCTTCCGCAGGAAGTGCAGCAGCAGGGGATCCGGGTGACAAAAGCGGTCAAGAACTTCCTGATTGTGATTGGCGTCGTTTCCGAAGACGGCAGCATGCCCCGCGAGGACCTGGCCAACTACGTGGTATCCAACATGCAGGATCCGCTGTCGCGCACTTCCGGCGTCGGTGACTTCCAGGTGTTCGGCGCGCAGTACTCCATGCGGATCTGGCTTGATCCTTCGAAGCTGGTCAGTTTCGGCCTGACGCCCGTCGATGTGAAAAGTGCGATTCAAGCCCAAAACGTGCAAGTGTCTTCCGGCCAGATTGGCGGCCTGCCTGCATTGCCGGGCCAACAGCTCAACGCCACCATCATTGGCAAAACCCGCTTGCAGTCAGCAGAAGAATTCAAGGACATCCAGCTCAAGGTCAATCCTGACGGCTCCGAAGTGCGTCTGGCCGATGTGGCCGATGTCGCACTGGGCGGTGAAACCTACAGCGTCAACGCCCAGTTCAATGGTATGCCGGCGTCCGGCATCGCCATCAAGCTTGCCCCCGGGGCTAACGCGCTGGACACCACCAAGGCGATCCACGACACCCTCAACCAACTGCAACCGTTTTTCCCTCGCGGTATGAAAGTGGTCTACCCCTACGACACCACGCCAGTGGTGCGCGACTCGATCCATGGTGTGTTCCATACCCTGGGTGAGGCGATCGTGTTGGTGTTCCTCGTGATGCTGCTGTTTCTGCAGAACCTGCGCGCGACCATCATCACCACGCTGACCGTTCCTGTCGTCCTGCTGGGTACGTTCGGTGTCCTCGCGGTCGCCGGTTTCACCATCAACACCTTGTCGATGTTCGGCATGGTGTTGGCCATCGGCCTGCTGGTAGATGACGCCATTGTCGTGGTCGAGAACGTCGAGCGTGTCATGCGTGAGGAGCGGTTGTCGGCGAAAGAAGCCACGATTCGCTCGATGAAACAAATCCAGGGCGCGCTCGTGGGCATCGCCATGGTGTTGTCGGCGGTGCTGTTGCCGATGGCATTTTTCGACGGGTCAACCGGCGTCATCTACCGTCAGTTTTCCCTCACCATCGTATCGGCGATGGCCCTGTCGGTGCTCACCGCGCTGGTGTTCACGCCTGCCTTGTGCGCCACGATGCTCAAGCCCCATGACCCGACGCATGGGCTCGCACGTCTCGGCTTCTTCCGTGCATTCAATCGTGGGTTTGATCGCGGCGTGCAACGCTACGAGCGTGGTGTCGCCGGAATGTTGCGGCACAAGGCGCCGGCATTCCTGGCTTACCTGTTGATCGTCGTTGGCATGGTCCTGCTGTTCAGCCGCATCCCCACTGCGTTTCTGCCCGATGAAGATCAAGGCGTGATCTTTACCCAAGTGCAGACCCCTGCCGGGTCCAGTGCCGAGCGCACGCAAAAGGTGCTCGACAGTGTGCGTCAGTATTTGCTCGCCACTCCTGAGCAGGGGGGGGAGGCTAACGCTGTAGACGCCGTGTTTACCGTGAATGGATTCAACTTCGCGGGGCGTGGGCAAAGCTCGGGCATGGCGTTTGTTCTGCTCAAGCCGTGGGAAAAGCGCGGTCCTGAAGATGCGGCGCTCGCGTTGGCCAAGCGCGCTCAAGCGAAATACAGAGGCATGCGCGATGCAATGGTCTTCGCCGTGGTGCCTCCAGCAGTGCGTGAGTTGGGCAACGCTTCGGGCTTTGATTTATTCCTTCAGGATCAGGCCGGCGTCGGTCACGAAGTCCTGGGGCAGGCGCGCAATCAGTTCCTGCGTCTGGCCTCCGAAAGCAAAGTGCTGACAGCGGTTCGACTCAACGGCCTGAGCGATGAGCCCCAGTATCGGTTGAAGATCGATGACCGGCGGGCGAGGGCGCAGGGCGTTTCACAAGCAGACATCAACACCACGCTCTCTGTGGCCTTCGGCGGCAACTACGTCAATGATTTCATTGACCGTGGCCGAGTCAAAAAAGTGTTTGTACAGGGCCAGGCCAGCGCGCGCATGTCCCCTGAAGATCTGGACAAATGGTACGTACGTAACGCCGCCGGGAAGATGGTGCCGTTCTCCGCTTTTGCCTCCGGCGAGTGGGTCTTCGGTTCTCCCAAACTGGCGCGCTACAACGGTGTGCCGGCAGAGGAAATACTGGGTGGCCCGGCACCGGGTTACAGCACGGGTGATGCCATGGCTGAAGCACAGGCCATCGCTGCTCAGTTGCCGCCTGGTGTCGCGCTGGCGTGGACGGGCTTGTCGTATGAAGAAAAGCTTTCCGGGTCTCAAGCGCCTGTCATGTATGCGCTTTCGCTGCTTGTAGTGTTCCTCTGTCTCGCGGCCCTTTACGAAAGCTGGTCCATTCCCTTGGCCGTGATGCTGGTGGTACCGCTGGGTGTTGTGGGGGCATTGCTTGCCACCACCTTGCGCGGCCTGTCCAACGACGTGTTCTTTCAGGTAGGCCTGCTGACGACAGTCGGGCTGGCGGCGAAGAACGCCATCCTGATCGTCGAGTTCGCCAAGGAACTGCATGAGCAGGGCATGGGCTATGCCGAAGCGGCGATTGAGGCGGCGCGGCTTCGTTTGCGTCCCATTGTCATGACCTCGCTTGCGTTCATCCTCGGGGTTGTGCCGTTGGCTATCTCCACCGGTGCAGGCTCTGGCAGTCAGCATGCCATTGGCACCGGCGTGATCGGCGGCATGCTGACCGCCACCGTCCTGGCCATCTTCTGGGTTCCACTCTTTTATGTGTCGGTGTCGTCACTGTTCGCACGTCGATCGTCCGTCGCTCTGGCCGCAGTCGCTCACGAAGAGGTCATGTCATGATCAAACCATTCAGTTTTCTGGTCCTGAGTTCGTTGTTGTTCAGTGGTTGCTCTCTGATCCCGGAGTACCAGCAACCTCAGGCACCGGTGGCGGCGACTTACCCCTTGGCGCCAGTGTCACGTGATGAGAGTGCCGCAGCGCTCGATTGGCGCGAGTTCTTTTCCGATCCGGCCTTGCATCGATTGATCGAGACCGCACTGGCCAACAATCGGGATATCAGGATTGCCACGTTGAACGTCGAGGCCTATCAGGCGCGCTATCGCATTCGTCGCGCGGATCTGTTGCCGGACGTCTCGACGGCGGGCAGTGGTAGTCGTCAGCGAGTTCCGGCAGATCTGGCATCCGGTGATAAAGCCACGATCGAGAGTCAGTACTCTGTCGGGCTGAACGTGAGCTATGAGGTGGATTTGTTCGGCCGTGTGCGCAGCCTCGATCAAGCAGCATTGCAGCGTTACCTGGCCAGTGAACAAGCACAGCGTTCAGCCCGTATCGGGCTGGTGGCAAGCGTTGCAAATGCCTGGCTCATTCTGCAGGCCGATCAAGCGCTGGAGCGACTGACCAGCGATACCCTCGCCACCTATGAAAACAGCTACCAGCTGACACGTCGCAGCGCTGAAGTAGGTACCGTTTCAGATTTGGCGTTGAGCCAGGCACAAACCCTGGTGCAAGGCGCTCGCGGCTCGATGGCCCGGTATCGTCGGCAGGTTGCCGAAGACCGAAACCAGTTGGTGTTGTTGATTGGAGGTGAACTCCCCGCCGATCTGTCGAGCGGTGATTGGGAGCGACAATCTTTACCTGAGGTGCCAGTGGGGTTGCCGTCGGATCTGCTCAACCGTCGGCCCGACATAGTGGAAGCAGAGTTATTGCTCAAGGCTGCCAATGCGGATATCGGCGCAGCCCGGGCTGCGTTCTTTCCCCGAATCAGCCTGACGGCGGATGCTGGCACCTCGAGCGAAGAACTGTCAGGGCTCTTCAATGGAGGCTCGGGTGTCTGGAGCTTTTTCCCCGCGATCAGTCTGCCAATCTTCAATGCGGGCCGCTTGCAAGCCAGCCTGGACGTCACTCAAGTCGAGAAAGACATACAAGTGGCGCGTTACGAAAAGGCGATCCAGTCAGCCTTCAGGGAAGTCAGTGATGGACTGGCTGCAACACAGACCTTTGGACAGCAGATTGAGGCGCAACAAGGGCTGGTCAGCGCGAGTGCCAAATACTATCGGCTGGCGGAAAGTCGCTACCTGACAGGTATCGACAGCTCTTTGACTCTTTTGGACGCGCAACGGACGCTGTTCGCTGCACAACAAGCGTTGATCAGTGATCAGTTGGCCGAACGAGAGGCAACTATCGATTTGTACAAAGCGCTGGGAGGAGGGTGGCAGGGCTGACATGACGACCACGGATCCTCCTTTTGGCCATGAAATGGATTACTCCTGCTTTTACGCCCCACAACACAGTAGCGCCTAAGTATTCGTCTGCGCAGCGCCAAAGCAGAGGGGGGCGGGAATTGGACAGAGTGATGGCCATTGGCTAACGTCATGTAGCCTCCCTCCGAATCACAAAACGGCGGATTACCAAGGCATGCAAATCGATCTACCGCCCGAGCCGGGAAGCGAATCAAGGGAGATAGAGGCATGGAGAGTGCTGGGGCGGACTTTGATTTGATCGTGGTCGGTGGTGGGCCAGCAGGCTCTTCGGCAGCGATTCGTGCTGCGGAGCTTGGGTTGTCCACGGCGGTGATCGAAGTTTCTGGAGGTCCTCGGTTCCGACCTGGAGAATCCCTTGCGCCAGGTACAGCTCTTCTCATTTCTCAATTGCTCGGAAGTGAAGCTTTTTCTCAGCTCCCGAAAGCAACTCACGACACGATCAAATTTACGGATGACAACGCTCAAAGGCTGAATCATTTCGGTTTCGCACAAAGTGGCATTCATGTGCATCGGATCGAATTGGACGAGGCGTTGTTGGCCGCGGCGGCCAGGGCCGGCGTTCGTCTTTTTCGGCCTGCATCTGCAAGATCAATTGATTTGTGCGATGCAGGTTTAGTCACCGTTAACTCAACATGCGGTCAATTGACATCCCGAGTTGTCATTGACAGTACGGGTTCAGCCAATTGGCTTAGCAAGAAAACTGGCATTGAAGCGCTGTGTTTGAGTAACCCTCTTGAGGTCGCGTACCGCTATAGCGACTCGGTCGATGATGATATGAATCCGTCTTTTCACCTTGGCTCGCAAGGGTGGCGGTGGACATCCAATATTGGATCGGGTCGACACGTCGAGTGCGAGATGACCTTTGAAGGGCGCCGTAAAGTTCATACATCGCGTTTGGGCTTCCTCAGGGCCGACAGCACTTGGCGCATTGCCGATCAATTGGCCTCGCCCCGATTTGTACTAACGGGTGACGCGGCTTGCAAGCTCGATCCTGCGGCTTCTCGGGGGGTGTATCGAGCCCTGGTTTCGGGAATGGCTGCCGCGAACGCGGTGAGTGTTTACCTTGGGCGCAACTCAACCGAGGCTCTGGAAGATTACTGCGCAATGATAACGGGGTGGTTCCTGGACGACTGCCAACGGCTCAATGCGTTCTATCAGAGCGCATCGGGCCGGGACGACCCCATAGGCTTTGCTTCAAGAGTGGCAACTACCTTTGGAGTGGTCATATGACGCTTGAACAAGATGTTCGTAATCTGCTGGTAAAGTTGCTGGCCACCCGTTGGAAAACGGTTCTTGGCGCGCATGGTGTCAACGCGCAAACAGAGTTTTCAGCAGAACTCACCGTGGATCGTACAGTCCTTGGCTTCCATGATTTCAGTACGGATAAAGCAGCTCTTATTCAACCGGGTGATCCCGCGAGGAGTTTGCTTTATCACTGTCTGGCGAGCCCTGCGGTTCAACCATCAGGTTTGGAGCAAAGCGACTATCCGACACAGGAAGATCTGGATCTGGTCGAAAACTACATCTACAGCCTGGTTGATGTTTCTGATCAACAACGGCGCAAATGGGTGGCGGCCGTCTTCGCCTATGAGTATCGGGAAGCCGCTGGAACACCGCATCACATGCATGCAGACCTTGTTTTCAGTCGCACTGGTATCGCTCGTGTCGGAAATGCGCCGGCACTTTACGACCCCACGATACGCAACTATCGGCACGATACCGATCTATCACACGAAGTGCGGGTCATGCCTGCCCGCTATGCTGCCTTCCTTTGCGAGCGTGTAGAGGGTCGTGATCTTGAGGGGTGCTATTTAGGTGGTTCACAGTTTGGCGATGCGAGCCGCCAATTTCTTGTTCCGATCGTTAAGCTTTTTCCAGGTTTGAGACTGGACACCTTTACCTGTGAGACTGTTGAGTTCTCTGCTTTCCACTTCACTGATCGACTGCGCCGTCTTTTTTCCGTCGGAAAACTACCGAACATCAAGAGTGCGGACCTTAGCCAACCGCCCTATACGCGCACAAGTCGCAACGACGGGTTATTGATCAACGCCGAATTGAAAGGTGCAACCCTTACAGTCTGCGCAGAACCTCAACCACTTGTGCGAGAGGTCATGGTGTCGATGGGCACCGGTGGCGGCCAGGTTCAACATGGTGCCACTGAGGTGCCTCCGAAGGGACCCGGGATCGAAGCCTATATCGAGAACAGAAGGTACTCGACACTTCGTGTTGGGCAGAAATTATTCAGCGCAGGCCTCGACTATATTTCCGCCGCCATCATCGGAGTCGTGGCGGCAAACGAACGGCCGTTCCTTTCACCGCGCAACTGTTCTGAATTCATTAATATGCGTCATCAGCTGAATGATGAAACCGGCGCTGTGAACGACATAAACATCAGCATTCCTGATGCGACAGAGTTTGAGTCGGTGCTTGATGCAGGTCGCTATGATATAGCCCTTTATCTTGATGACATTTGCGATGGTTATGTGGCTGCCATGTATAGCAGTAATGATCACAAGTACGACGTGACACCTGCTTTTTCAATTATTACGGCCCCTGACTTTTTCCCATATGTTGGAAACCTGGAACTCAAAAAGTTCTCAAGTAATTTTGAGGAGGGTGGCCCGTCTGCTTTGTGCGAAGGACGGTTGGGCGCAAATGCACGGATGACTGACCCTGACACAGGGGCACCGATTTTTACTTCAGATGACACTATCGTTACTGCTGTCAGCAGACCACCACGCAGGGAGGGGATGGCCCACTCGGAGCGAGTGGTCGATGTGTCGACTGCCTTGTCGGATGGTGCTTCGAATGTCTTTGCACCTGGTTGGGACGTGACCTACGGCAGAGACAGTGTTTTTTCGGCACCTTATTATCACACCGCCGGTTTGGGCTCGCCGTTTGTTGAAGACGCAAAGTTATGTGCTGCCGCCAACGGTATGTGGGCTGCCGCGTCGCCAGATGCATCGCGCACATTCAACCGAACTAAAACGCCGACAGCGATCCCTTTGACAGATGAGGAACTAGGGCTGCATCCAGATAGCCCGGCTGCGATAAATGGGCAACCAACTCCTGGCTGGGACGGGGAGCATGGACCATTTTTAGTGGCGGACGGATCGAACGTGATGGTCAACTTTTCCGACATCATGAGAGCTGACTATGTCACCAATGCTCTGTCCAACAGCCTATGTTTCGATAAGTTGCGTGCTGTCGGTCGGTCAGAAATGCAGCACCGAATGCGTGCACTCGCTCTTATTATCGAGAAATTAGACGGTCCAGGCGCCAGGGTTTCGAAGTCAAGTCACTGGCTTGTGGTATTCCGATCCTATGAACGGTGGTCTGATCTAAAGACTGAAGAGTTCTTGCCCATATCGCTTCTGAATGATTATTCCGCCTCTGAAGCCAAGGTCAGAGACATGCCCGGTGGTGGCTATTTATTTGGCTTTGCTGACGGTGGTAAATCACCGCAACATACAAATGATCCAAAGAGACTCTTGGTTGCCGTGTCTTCCATCAGGTTTTTGCTTTGGGATCGGGATTCAGGCAGGGCGATCACATTTTAGAGTTTGTTGATATGGGTAGGTTGTTGTTAGTCCCGTCGTTAGTGCCATAAACAGGAGGTTTGTATGAACCCGATTCTACTTGACGTCATCAAGGTCGGATTTCATGGTGCTGCAATAGTAATGGCTATTTTGACATTCAGACTCCTTAATAAAACACTTGCCATGTGGGGGCCGGATGTAGCGTCGAAAGCGGGCGGTATTCTTGGGCGGCTTCTAAAGGAAGTGAGGATTTTCATGGGGCTTTGCCTCGCTCTGTTTTTGATAGGTGTTGGCGCACAAATTTATACGCCAACACCGCATCAAACCATGGCAAACGTAATGGTGACACCTTCTCCTTGGCCTGAAGGGCTCAAGCAATATGAGGGCTTTGTTTTAGTCAGTCATGATAAGACGAAAGTTGAAATAGTTGAGGGTTTTGCACAAATCCAGGTTGGCGATAAGGACAATATAAGGATCGGGGTGGAGAGGCTCGTTAATAAACTGGGAGAGTTAAGTGATTATAATAAAACTCTTCTGCCTACTCGCACGCCTATGGGAGGGTTCGGGCAATGAAAGTCATGATTGCCATCATCAGTATTTTTTTGATGCCATTTGCTTGTGCTGACGATGCTTCGTTAGAGCTTCCTGTGGATATAAAGTCAACAATTTCCGAGAACGGTTACCCCTCCGCCGTAGAGAAATTGAAAACATACGTGGAATCCAATCCGAAAAGTTATTATGCGTATTCTGCGCTCGGAAAGGCAGCGGCCCTTGAAGGAGACTATAAACAATCAATAGACTATTTTGAGCGAGCCAAAACTATTAAGGAAACTAATGATGTTGCGGATGCGTCAATATATAACTCTATGGGTTGGGTCAGGTTTTTAAATGGTGATACCGCAGGTGCGATTGTCGATATCAATGCCGCGATCGAGAACAAAAGCAATATGGATTCCAAGGTGGCTGAGGCGGCTTATAATAATCTAGGGCTGATCTATATGTATCGCAACGAAAATGACAAGGCTAAGGAAAATTTTGATAAAGCTGTATCCGATTATAATAGCGGATATGCAAAAGATAATTTGATGCTGATGGAAAAGCTGGAAAAAAGTCGAGGGCAGCAGGCCGTCCAAAATAATATTGAAGGGGTGAAGTAAGGTGGAAGTGCGGTGTTTGTCATCTTTAATGGCAAATTTTTCGTCTTTCAAGGAAGGCTTAATATGCGCTTTCTAATTCTTGTGTTTCTTGTTCTCACGCTGCAAGCCTGCGCTCCGATATCGTATCGCGAAACCGATGAGGGAAGGTTTGAAGGCGCTTTGGATGTGCGCTGGATCAAGAATGACTATTTTCTGTTTGTTCCAAGCAAGGATGATCCGTTTCGATTTACACGTTCTAATGGTGAAGTAATTCGCCCTGGCCCCATGTATACCGATGGGGGGTCAATTCCTCGATTTTTATGGGGCGTCAATGGTTATTCCCCTTGGGGGTACGCCCCCGCTTATATCATTCACGATTGGCTTTTCGTGGCTCATGAGTGTGGTTACCCCGGGTACAAGGATTACTCGTTCAAAAATACGCACATCGTCCTGGCAGAGGGTTTGAAGGCGGTGATGGAGATAAGTCCTGAGATTCGAAATTACTTTGTTTTTGAATCGGTGGTTGCAGCCGTCAGTTCGCCCATAGCGAAACGGCTCTGGGAGAAGGGTATATGCAACGAACCCGTAGCTTTCAACCTGCTGGGCATTCCTGAACAAACGCCTCCCGGGGAGTTGCTGATGACAATAAAATTCAAATAGTGGCTGACGCGCAGTTCCACTCAGCTGCCCGAGGTCAACGCCGGAATCGTGAAGGGTGATGCTGTCGTTTTCGCGGCCCAGAAGCGCCTTACAGGCAGGTGATATCAACCCTGACCAAGAAGCCCACGGATGCCGGTCAAACATTTGCCCGCTACAATGCGTGCCTCGACCGTGACAAACCAGATAAAAAATATGTCCTTGCCCAAACATCACCTGGAACTGCTCAGCCCTGCCCGTGACGTGAGCATCGCTCGCGAGGCGATCCTGCATGGTGCCGACGCCATTTATATCGGTGGCCCGAGCTTCGGCGCCCGCCACAATGCCTGTAACGAAGTGAGTGAGATCGCCGGACTGGTGGAGTTCGCCCGGCGCTACCACGCCCGGGTGTTCACGACGATCAACACGATCCTGCATGACAATGAGCTGGAGCCAGCGCGCAAGCTGATCCATCAGCTCTACGATGCCGGCGTCGATGCGTTGATCGTTCAGGACCTTGGCGTGATGGAGCTGGATATCCCGCCCATCGAGTTGCACGCCAGCACCCAGACCGACATCCGCACCCTGGCACGGGCGAAGTTTCTGGACCAGGCGGGCTTCTCCCAACTGGTACTGGCCCGCGAGCTGAATCTGCAAGAAATTCGCGCCATCGCCGACGAGACCGATGCGGCCATCGAATTCTTCATCCATGGCGCGTTGTGTGTGGCGTTCTCCGGCCAGTGCAACATCTCCCACGCACAGAACGGTCGCAGCGCCAACCGTGGCGACTGTTCACAGGCCTGTCGTTTGCCGTACACCCTCAAGGACGACCAGGGCCGCGTCGTCGCCTACGAAAAACACCTGCTGTCGATGAAGGACAACAACCAGAGCGCCAACATCCGTGCGTTGGTGGAAGCCGGTGTTCGCTCATTCAAGATCGAAGGGCGCTACAAGGACATGGGCTACGTGAAGAACATCACGGCCTACTACCGCCAGCGCCTGGACGACGTTCTTGAAGATCGTCCGGACCTGGCCCGCGCGTCCAGTGGCCGCACTGCGCATTTCTTCGTACCCGACCCGGACAAGACCTTCCACCGTGGCAGCACCGACTACTTTGTCACCGATCGCAAGGTCGACATCGGTGCCTTCGATTCACCGACTTTCACCGGCCTGCCAGTGGGCGTGGTGGAGAAGGTGGGCAAGCGTGATTTGCAGGTGGTGACCTCTGAGCCGCTGTCCAACGGCGACGGTCTCAACGTGCAGATCAAGCGCGAAGTAGTGGGCTTTCGCGCCAACATCGCCGAGCCCAAGGGTGAGTTCCTCGAAGAGGGCGAGAAGCGTTATCGCTACCGTGTCGAGCCCAACGAGATGCCGGACGGGATGTACAAGCTGCGGCCCAACCATCCACTGAGCCGCAACCTGGACCACAACTGGCAGCAAGCCTTGCAGAAGACTTCCGCTGAACGTCGTATCGGTCTGGCCTGGGTCGCACAGCTGGACGAGCAGCGCCTGCAACTCACCGCCACCAGCGAGGAGGGCGTCAGTGCCAGCGTGTCTCTGGATGGCCCGTTCGGTCTGGCCAACAAGCCGGAGCAGGCCCTGGACCAACTGCGTGATCTGCTCGGTCAACTGGGCACCACCGACTACCACGCCACCGGCATCAAGCTGGAAGCAACCCAGGCGTTCTTCATCCCCAACTCGCAGCTCAAGGCCCTGCGTCGGGAAGTGATCGAAGCGCTGACCGCGGCCCGCCTGCTGGCCCACCCACGGGGTGGTCGCAAGGCCGAGACAAACCCGCCGCCGGTGTACCCGGAGTCGCACCTGTCGTTCCTGGCCAACGTCTACAACCAAAAGGCTCGCGACTTCTATCACCGTCACGGCGTCAAGCTGATCGATGCAGCCTTCGAGGCCCACGAGGAAACCGGAGAAGTGCCGGTGATGATCACCAAGCACTGCCTGCGCTTCTCCTTCAACCTTTGCCCCAAACAGGCCAAAGGCGTCACCGGCGTTCGCACCAAGGTCGCGCCGATGCAACTGGTGCACGGTGACGAGGTGCTGACGTTGAAGTTCGACTGCAAACCTTGCGAAATGCACGTGATCGGCAAGATCAAGGGCCACATCCTTGACCTGCCGCTACCGGGCAGCGTCGCGGAGCCGGTGGTCGGTTACATCAGCCCTGAAGATCTGCTCAAGACGATTCCTCGCGCGCCCCACTGAAAGGTGGGCTAGTCCGCATCAGAGACAGGGACGTTTCTTGATCGGTGTCAAACGGGTAGGGCGGGCAGCTCTGTATTCTGTGAAGCAACACTCGCGCGCCCTTGCGGATGAACGCGCGAGTTCCCATTGGGCCGGAGCTCGCCGGCACTGGCGACACAATGGGATTGATGTTCCTCTCGCTGAGTCATCAGAGCCATCCCTCTCATGGTCTATCCCGTTTTTTTGACATTGCACCTGTTCGCCGCGCTGATATTCATCGGCACGGTGTTCTTCGAAGTCCTGTTTCTGGAAAGCATCCGCAAGCAATTGCCCGACAGGGTGATGATGCTGGTCGAGCAGGGGATCGGTCGTCGAGCACGGACGCTGATGCCGTGGGTGTTGCTGGTGTTGTTCGGCGCGGGGATCGGCATGGTCTGGCAGCGCTACTTGCCCGCTCTTGCCACACCGCTGGCGTCCTCGTTCGGCACGTTGCTGATGGTGAAAATCGTCGTTGCCGTGAGCGTGCTCCTGCATTTTCTGGTGGCCATGATTCTGTTCAAAAGCGGGCGCATGAACGCTCGATACCTGCAGTTCATCCACGGCAGTCTGTTCTGCCATATGGTCGCCATCGTCTTGCTGGCCAAGGGCATGTTTTACCTGACGTGGTGACCGATGGTCGGCCTCTGCAAGCACTTGGCTGGCGGCTTGATACAAATCAAGGAGCGATGATTGCCGATCCCGGACACTGAAGATCTGCAGCCAGTCTGGGAGACCCGTCATGCTCGATTTCTTTCACAACCCTGGCGAGCTTGTCGCTCGGTGCGATCAGGGTGTGCTCGACCCCAACTGCCATGCCGATACGCAAAAGTTTCACAACGGCATCGGCTCTCTGGATTTGCTTCGTGCCTTGCGCGTCAGCCGCCAGAAACGCCGGCCGCTCTCCCTGAACTTGCGCCTGCCTTCCAGCCTCAAGCCGTCCTTTTGCACCCTTGCGGATGCCTGCGGCGAGCAGGGCGCCATCGAGCAGTACCTGCGGCGTCTGGAACACGAGATCGACCTGGTCGGTTGCCACACCCATCCAGAGCAACGGGTCGAGCAATTTCACCTGGGCGGTGGAACGCCCACCATCGCCCATATTCAGCGACTGATGGGGCATTTGCGTCGCCGGTTCAACTTTCTGGCACATGAGTCTGGCGACTACAGCGTTGAAGTGGATTTGCATCACACCGATTGGTCGACCATGGGCGTGCTGCGCGATCAGGGATTCAATCACGTCAGCATTGGTGTTCCGGACATCGACACCGAGTGCGAGATGTCCGTGGCTTGCTACCAGAATCCGGCGCCGATCCATTCGCTCATCGATGCCGCGCGCACGTTTGGTTATCGCTCCATCAATGTCGATCTGGGGTTTGGCCATGCCTGGCAAACGCCGGACAGTTTTGCGCTGAAGCTGACGACGATTATCGAGCTGGAGCCCGACCGCCTGATGGTTTTCGACTATGCACGGCCGCCACGCCGCTATCGGCCTGTGCTCGGTGACAAGGCCAGGGCGTTGTGCAGCCAGGACGACAAAGGCGCGATGCGTCAGATCTGCTTCGAGCAATTGCTGGCAGCGGGGTATCACTACATCGGCATGGGGCAGTTTGTCCGGCCCGATGATGACCTGGCGATCGCTCAGGAGCGAGGCCGCTTGAGCCGCACCTGCGACGGTTTCACCCGTCACGGCTATTGCGACCACATCGGGTTCGGTGTGGGCGCCATCAGCCGGATCGACGATTTGTACACGCAAAATACCGACGCCATTGAGCGCTATCAGCGTCAGCTGGACAACGACCAGCTGCCGACTGCACGTGGCTGGCGTTTCGAGGCAGGGGAGCAGATCAGGCAAATGGTCATGGAGCGACTGGCGTGTGATCAGGAGCTGGATATCCGTGCCATCGAGCGGCGCTATGGGCTGGTGTTCCCCATGTATTTCTCATCCGTCTGGCCGTTGCTGGAGCAATTGAGTCGTGACGGTTTGATTGAATTGTCAGAGCGTTTCATCAGCATCCTTCCCGCCGGCCGGCAGGAGGTGGATGCTATCTGCAGCCTGTTTGAAAAGGAGGTGGACAGTGCAAAACATTAACCCACCTGCGAGTTGATTGATCATGAAGCCTTCATTCGATTTCAATCGTGCCCTGGTCGAAAAATATGACCGGCCCGGGCCGCGTTACACCTCTTACCCGACGGCACCGCAGTTTCATCAGGCGTTTGCCGTTGACGACTATCAGCGTGCCGCCCACGACAGCAACCAGGCCGCTGTGCCGAAACCGTTGTCGGTGTACATCCACATTCCGTTCTGCAAAAGCCTTTGTTACTACTGCGCCTGCAACAAAATCATTACCCAAAAGACCCATCGTGCCGTCGAATACCTGACGTACCTCAAGCGTGAAATCGCCATGCAGGCCGCGCTGTTCGACAACACGCGCAAGCTTACGCAGCTGCATCTGGGCGGGGGCACACCGACGTATTTGACCCAGGAACAACTGGCCGACCTGATGGATTGCCTGCACCAGGCATTCGACATGGACGACAGCGACGACCATGAGTTTTCCATCGAGGTCGACCCGCGCACCATCTGCAGCGAACAGATCCATTCGCTGCGCCAATTGGGCTTCAATCGCCTGAGCTTTGGCGTGCAGGACTTCGATCCCGACGTCCAGGCGGCGGTCAATCGCCAGCAAAGTGAAGCGCAGATTTATGCGCTGGTCGCGGCGGCGCGCGAGGCGCAATTCAAGTCGATCAGCGTCGATCTGATTTACGGCCTGCCCCTGCAAACGGTGCAGAGTTTCGACGTCACCCTTGCCAAGATCATTGCCCTGCGCCCGGACCGGATTGCTGCCTACAGTTATGCGCATCTGCCGGAGATGGTGCGCGCGCAACGGCTGATTCGCCCGGAGGACATGCCACCGCCGGAGCGCAAGCTGGAGTTGCTCGAACTGACCATTCGCCGTTTGACCGAGGCCGGTTATGTCTACATCGGCATGGACCATTTCGCCTTGCCGGATGACGAGCTGGCACTGGCCCGCGCCCATGGCACGCTGCAACGCAATTTCCAGGGGTACTCGACCCATGCCGACTGCGACTTGATCGGCCTCGGGGTGTCTTCGATCGGCAAGGTCGGCGACAGCTACAGCCAGAGCGTCAAGGAGCTTTCGCAGTACTACGCGCGCATCGATCAAGGTCTGCTGCCGGTGCATCGGGGTTATCGCCTGAGCGCTGACGACCTGTTGCGCCGCGAAGTGATCAGCGACCTGATGTGCCATGGCCGGATCGATTTCGCCAAGTTCGAAGCACGTCACGCGATCTGCTTCACCGAGTATTTTGCCGAGTCATTGGCCCAACTCGGCGAGCACGTTCGCGACGGGCTCTTGCAGATTCACCGTGACGAGCTGGTGCTGTTGCCGCAAGGGCATTTGATGATGCGCAGCGCCGCGATGGCGTTTGATGCCTACTTGGGCGATCAGCAAAAAGGCCAGTTTTCGCGCACTGTTTGAGACATTCTGGCGCTCTGGAACGGGGATTGTCGGCAAGTTGATTTCAATCAAGGGACGGGGGCGCAATGCTCCCTAACATGGGCGCAGACCCTTTGAAATCAGCCTGCTCATGACAATCTCTTCGCCTTCGATACCTGGCAACCTGCGCATCTGGAGCGTTGGTCTGGTGGTGACGGTCTTGCTGATACTCGCGATGTTCGCGGTGGTTGAGGCCAAGTCATACGGCGACATCGAGCAGCAGCGTATCGAGAAGGTCTTCCCGCAAACCGATTCGGTTTCCGCAGCGGAAGGCCCGTTCAAGGTGCGGACGATATCAGCGACCGGCAAGGTCATCGGTTATGTCTTCCAGAGCCTGGACGTGGTGGACATTCCGGCCTACTCGGGCAAACCGATCAACACCCAAGTGATCCTCGACACCGCCGGTGTGATTCAGGATGCCTACGTCCTGGAACACCATGAGCCGATTCTGCTGATCGGCATCCCCGAAGAAAAACTCCACGGTTTCAGTGCCCGCTACACAGGGATCAAGGTCAGCCAGCGAGTGGTTGTCGGCCATTCCAGTGACCCGAGTGCGGTCACCGTGGATGCCATTGCCGGTGCAACCGTCACCGCCATGGTGGTCAATGAGGTCATCATGCGGGCCGCCCATGAGGTGGCCGTATCGCTCAAGCTGATCGAAGACAAGGGGGCAGTGGCGAGCAAGCCCGCCACCGTGCGCCAGGACTTTTTCGAGCCCGCCACCTGGGAGCAACTGAGCGGAAACGGCGCCATCCGCCGCTTGAACCTGACCCGTGGACAGGTCGATGCCGCCTTCAAAGGCACCGAGGCCGAAGGCGTCGACACGGCCGCGCCTGACCAGGTCGATGACACCTTTATCGAGCTGTACACCGCCGACCTGAACCCTCCGACCATTGGCCGCGCGCTGCTGGGCGACATTCAATACCGTGTCCTCATGCAAGAGCTCAAGCCCGGCGAGCAAGCCATTGCTGTATTGGGACGCGGCTTGTATTCGTATAAAGGCTCGGGTTACGTGCGCGGCGGGATTTTCGACCGGGTGCAATTGCGCCAGTTCGGCAATGTCATCAGCTTTCGCGACATGGACCATCAGCGCCTCTCCGACGTCTTCGCCAAGGGCATGCCCGAGTTCAATGAGATGTCGGTGTTCATTGTGCGCAAGCAGGCGGGTTTCGATCCGGGATCGCCCTGGTCCCTGGAGTTGCTGGTACGGCGTCAGACCGGTCCGGTCAGCGGCATGTTCAGCAGCTTCGAACTGTCTTATCAATTGCCCGAGCAATACCTTGAGCGCCCCGCACCGAGTGCCGAAGAACTGGCCGCCATCGAGGAAGCCAACCGGCCGATGTGGTTGACGATCTGGTATCAGAAACACTTCCAGGTCGGCGTACTCGCCACCGCGTTGTTGCTGCTGACGGCGATCCTGTTCCTGCAGGACAAGTTCACCCGCCGCCCGCATTTCCTGCACTGGCTGCGTCGCGGTTACCTGATCTTCACCGTGGTGTTCCTCGGCTGGTATGCGCTGGGGCAGCTCTCGGTGGTCAATGTCCTGACCTTTGTCCATGCGTTGTTCGAGCACTTTCGCTGGGAGCTGTTTCTCACCGACCCGCTGATTTTCATGCTGTGGGTGTTCACCGCCGCGAGCATTCTGTTGTGGGGGCGTGGGGTGTTCTGCGGCTGGTTGTGCCCGTTCGGTGCCTTGCAAGAACTGATCAACGAAGCCGCGCGCAAGCTGAAAATCCCCCAGTACGAATTGCCCTTCGCGGTGCATGAGCGGTTGTGGGCAATCAAGTACATCATTTTGCTGCTGCTGTTCGGTATCTCCCTGGAATCCATGTCCACCGCCGAATTGTTCGCCGAAGTGGAACCGTTCAAGACCGCCATCACCCTCAGATTCGACCGCCAATGGTGGTTTGTCCTTTACGCGGTGGCGCTGCTGGTCATCAACATCTTCACGCGCAAAGTCTATTGCCGCTACATCTGCCCGTTGGGTGCCGCGTTGGCGATCCCGACCAAGCTGCGCCTGTTCGACTGGCTCAAGCGCCGCAAGGAATGCGGCAACCCCTGCCAGTTGTGCGCCAAAGAATGCGAGATCCAGGCGATTCACCCGGATGGGCGGATCAATGCCAACGAGTGCCACTACTGCCTCGATTGCCAGATGACTTACCACAACGAACACAAATGCCCGCCGCTGATCAACAAGCGCAAGAAGCGCGGCAAACCGGCACCTGTGGCGGCGCAACTGATACCTGTCGTGGAAGTGACCGCCCCTGAATGATGTGCCCCCTTGCGGGAGCGAGTTCTACCCGCACACCGTTTTATCCCTTCAAGGAGTACGCAGCATGACTGACACAGAATCCACAAAACCGGTGCAGGAAGAAGAGCACGCCGGACTCAGCCGTCGCGGCTTTCTCGGCAGCAGCGCCGTCACCGGGGCGGTGCTGGCAGGGGCCACGACATTGGGCGGGGCGGTGTTCAGCCGCGAGTCATGGGCGGCTGCGGTCAAGGATGCGCAGGCGAAAACCCATGTCGGCCCCGGCGAGCTGGACGAATACTACGGCTTCTGGAGCGGCGGTCATCAGGGCGAAGTGCGGGTGCTGGGTGTGCCGTCGATGCGCGAGTTGATGCGTATTCCGGTGTTCAACGTCGACTCGGCCACCGGTTGGGGCCTGACCAACGAAAGCAAGCGCATCATGGGCGACAGCGCGAAGTTCCAGAATGGCGATTGCCATCACCCGCACATCTCCATGACGGACGGCAAGTACGACGGCAAGTACCTGTTCATCAACGACAAGGCCAACTCCCGTATTGCGCGCATCCGCCTGGACATCATGAAGTGCGACAAGATGCTCACGGTGCCGAACGTGCAAGCCATTCACGGCCTGCGCCTGCAAAAAGTGCCGTACACCAAGTACGTGTTCGCCAACGCCGAGTTCGTCATTCCGCACCCCAATGACGGCCACACCTTCGACCTGCAAGACAAGAACAGCTTCACCATGTTCAACGCAGTCGATGCCGAAAAAATGGAAATGGCGTTTCAGGTGATCGTCGACGGCAATCTGGACAACGCCGACATGGACTACACCGGCAAGTACGCCGCGTCCACCTGCTACAACTCGGAGAAGGCCTACGACCTCGGCGGCATGATGCGCAACGAGCGCGACTGGGTCGTGGTGTTCAACATTCCGCGCATCGAAGCCGCGATCAAGGCCGGCAAGTTCATCACCCTGGAAAACTCGAAAGTGCCGGTGGTCGACGGTCGTAAAACCGATGGCAAGGACTCCGAATTCACCCGTTACATCCCGGTGCCGAAGAACCCCCACGGCCTCAACACCTCATCCGATGGCAAGTATTTCATCGCCAACGGCAAGCTGTCGCCGACCGTATCGATGATCGCCATCGACCGCCTGGACGACCTGTTCGCCGATAAATTCAAGGACCCGCGCGAAGTCATCGCCGCCGAGCCGGAACTGGGCCTGGGCCCGTTGCACACTACCTTCGACGGTCGCGGCAACGCCTACACCACGCTGTTCATCGACAGCCAGGTGGTGAAGTGGAACATGGCGGACGCGGTACGTGCCTACAAGGGCGAGAAGGTCAATTACATCAAGCAAAAACTCGACGTGCATTACCAGCCCGGCCACAACCATGCGTCGCTGACCGAAACCAGTGAGGCGGACGGCAAGTGGCTGGTGGTGTTGTGCAAATTCTCCAAGGACCGCTTCCTGCCGACCGGGCCGCTGCACCCGGAAAACGACCAATTGATCGATATTTCCGGCGAAGAAATGAAACTGGTGCACGACGGCCCGGCGTTTGCCGAACCGCACGATTGCATCCTCGCGCGGCGGGATCAGATCAAGACGCAAAAAATCTGGAACCGTAACGACCCGTTCTTCGCCGCCACCGTGGAGCTGGCCAAGAAGGATGGCATCAACCTGGAGACCGACAACAAGGTGATCCGCGACGGCAATCATGTGCGGGTCTACATGACCTCCATGGCGCCGGCGTATGGCTTGACCGAGTTCACCGTCAAGCAGGGCAACGAAGTGACCGTGACCATCACCAACATCGACCAGATCGAGGACGTGTCCCACGGTTTCGTCATGACCAACCACGGCGCGAGCATGGAGATCAGCCCGCAGCAAACCTCGTCCATTACCTTCACCGCCGACAAGGCCGGCCTGCATTGGTATTACTGCAGCTGGTTCTGCCATGCGCTGCACATGGAAATGGTCGGCCGCATGAAGGTCGAGCGGGCCTGACGGTTGAGCATCGACAGGAGCGGACCGATGACCGACATCAAGGGAAACCCGATCAAGGTGATCGCGCTTGCGCTCCTGCTGATGCCCTGCAGCGTGCTGGCGGTGCAACCCATTACTACGCTGCCGTTGCGCCTTGACGCCGAGCAACGCTGGCACGTGCCGGCGGGCGAATACCGTGGCTCGTTCAGCGTCGATCAACCGATGCAGATTGTGTGCGAGCCCGGCGCGGTTTTTCAGGCGCAAGGGCAGGGCAACGGGGTGATTGTCAGCGCACCGGACGTCGGGATCGAGGGCTGCACTTTTCTGGACTGGGGGCACGACCTCACGGCCATGAATGCGGCGGTGTTCCTCCAGCCCAAGGCGCGTGGCGCGGTGATCAAAGGCAATCGCCTGCAAGGTCAGGGATTCGGGATCTGGGTCGATGGGACTCAGGATGCGAGCCTGATCGACAACCGCATCCAGGGCGATCCGGCGATGCGTTCACAGGATCGCGGTAACGGCATTCACCTGTATGCAGTGCATGGCGCCAAGGTCATCGGCAACCAGGTGCGCGACACCCGCGATGGCATCTACATCGACACTTCCAACGGCAACCTGCTGCAAGGCAATACCCTGGAAGACCTGCGTTACGGCGTGCATTACATGTTCGCCAACGACAACCAGCTGATCGGCAACACCACCCGCCGCACCCGCACCGGCTACGCCCTGATGCAAAGCCGCAAGCTCACGGTGATCGGCAACCGCTCCGAACAGGATCAGAACTACGGCATCCTGATGAACTACATCACCTATTCAACTTTGCGCGACAACTTCGTCACCGACGTGCGCGACGGTTCGACCGGCGACAGCATGATCAGCGGCGCCGAGGGCAAGGCGCTGTTCATCTACAACTCGCTGTTCAACCGCATCGAACACAACCACTTCGAGCACAGCGCCGTGGGCATTCACCTCACCGCCGGCTCCGAAGACAACCGCATCGCCGACAACGCGTTTGTCGGCAACCAGCGCCAGGTCAAATACGTCGCCACCCGCTTGCAGGAATGGTCGGCGGATGGCCGGGGCAATTACTGGAGCGACTATCTGGGCTGGGACCGCAACAACGATGGCCTGGGCGATATCGCCTACGAACCCAACGACAACGTCGACCGCCTGCTGTGGCTGTACCCGCAGGTGCGGCTGTTGATGAACAGCCCCGGGATTGAACTGCTGCGCTGGGTGCAACGGGCGTTTCCGGTGATGAAATCGCCGGGCGTACTCGACAGCCATCCGTTGATGAAATCCACCACGCACACCCTGACCAAGGAGCCCGTCACATGAATGTCGTCGATCTGGAAGGCGTCAGCCAGCGTTATGGGCACACCACGGTGTTGCATCAGTTGAGCCTGAGCCTGGCCGAAGGCGAAGTGCTGGGTTTGTTCGGGCACAACGGCGCGGGCAAGACCACCAGTATGAAGCTGGTGCTCGGTTTGCTGCAGGCCAGCGAAGGGCAGGTCAGGGTGTTTGGCCGCTTGCCCAGTGATCCGAATGTCCGGCGTCTGCTCGGCTATTTGCCGGAGAACGTGACGTTTTATCCGCAGATGAGCGGCCTGGAAACCTTGCGTCATTTCGCGCGACTCAAAGGGGCCGCGTTCGCTCAGGTGGACGGGCTGCTGGAGGAAGTTGGCCTGGCAGGGGCGGCGCATCGACGGGTCAAGACCTACTCCAAAGGCATGCGCCAACGCCTCGGGCTGGCGCAAGCCTTGCTCGGCGAACCGCGCCTGTTGCTGCTCGACGAGCCGACGGTCGGCCTCGATCCCATCGCCACTCAAGACCTGTATCGGTTGCTCGACCGTCTGCGCAGCCAGGGCACCAGCGTCATTCTCTGTTCCCACGTTTTGCCGGGGGTCGAGGCGCATATCAATCGTGCGGCGATCCTGACCCAGGGGCGTCTGCTGGCCCTCGGCAGCCTGCGCAGCCTGCGCGAGGAAGCCGGGTTGCCGACGCTGATTCGCGCCAACGGACTCAAGCATGCCGGCCCCTTGCAGGCCTCGTGGAACATCGCCGGGCACGTCACTCAACGTTGGGGCGTGGAGGGCCTCGAAGTGGCCGCGCTCAATGGCAGCAAACTGGGCCTGTTGCGCCAGTTGCTCAATGAGGACGAGCCGGCTGACGTGGAAATCACTCCACCGTCCCTGGAAGACCTCTACCGCTATTACATGGGACGGGCCGCTGCGACCCACAGTGGAGAGATTCTATGAACCCGATCTGGAACATGGCCCGCAAGGAATTCAATGACGGTTTGCGCAACCGCTGGTTGTTGGCGATCAGCCTGTTGTTCGCGGTGCTGGCCACCGGCATTGCCTGGCTGGGCGCGGCGGCGTCCGGTCAGTTGGGCTTTACCTCGGTGCCCGCGACCATCGCCAGCCTGGCCAGCCTAGCGACGTTCCTGATGCCGCTGATCGCCTTGATGCTGGCGTATGACGCCATTGTCGGCGAGGACGAAAGCGGCACCTTGCTGCTGTTGTTGACCTATCCGCTGGGGCGCGGGCACATCCTGCTCGGCAAGTTCATTGGCCACGGGTTGATCCTGGCGCTGGCGACGCTGATCGGTTTCGGCTGCGCGATGCTCGCGATCGCCGTGCTGGTGGACGACGTCGAGCTGAGTCTGCTGCTCTGGGCCTTCGGACGATTCATTGTGTCGTCGACGCTACTGGGCTGGGGCTTTCTGGGGCTGGCTTATGTGCTGAGCAGCGTGGCGGCCGAGAAATCCACGGCCGCCGGTTTGGCGCTGGGCGTGTGGTTCTTTTTCGTGCTGGTATTCGACCTGGCGCTGCTCGCCCTGCTGGTGCTCAGCGAAGGGCACTTCAACCCGAAAGTGCTGCCCTGGTTGCTGCTGTTCAATCCCGCCGACCTCTATCGCTTGATCAATCTTTCCGGTTTTGACGCCGTCGCCAGTACCGCTGGCGTGCTGACCCTGGGCAGCGATTTGCCTGTGCCGGGCTCGATGCTCTGGCTCTGCCTGCTGTTGTGGGTGGCGGCGCCGTTGGGTACGGCCTGGCTGCTGTTCCGTCGACGGGCGACTTGAATTCTTACTTTGGTTTTTTGGAGCACCTGATGATGAGAACGCTTGATTGGAAGACGCTGCGCAACCTGGCGGGCCTGATGGTCTGTGTGCTGCTGACGGCGTGTGACAAACCCGTGCAAGCCAGCTACAGCGATGCCCCCAGCGCCTTTCATCCCAGTGATGAGTGCCATGTCTGCGGCATGATCATCGACGGCTTCCCCGGCCCCAAGGGTGAAGTGGTCGAGCACAGCGGCATCAAGAAATTCTGCTCCACGGCGGAAATGATCGGTTGGTGGCTGCAGCCGGAAAACCATCATGGCGATGCCAAACTATTTGTCCACGACATGGAGCACAGCCCTTGGAATGCGCCGGATGATACCCGGCTGATCGATGCCAAAGATGCGTATTACGTGGTCGGCACCCGGCTCAAGGGGGCGATGGGGGTGGTGTTGGCGTCGTTCTCCAGCCAGCAGGCTGCTGAAAAACTGGCCACGGAGCAGGGCGGTCGCGTGCTGCGGTTCAGCGAGATCGATCAGTCGGTGCTGCAACAACCGGCCATGTCGCACTCGACTCATTGAGCGGTCGATCCATTGAGAAAATCTGATCGCCGTCAAGTCGGAATTTTTGCATCTGTTCAAAGATAGGGTCCCGCCAGGTCCCCAGTGCTTGGCATCGACGATGCCCAGGAGAACATGATGCAAACCGAGTTTCAGGATCGTTTGGCCGTGATCACCGGCGCCAGTTCCGGGATTGGCCTGGCCTTGTGCGCGGCGCTGTTGCCGCGTGGGGTCAGGGTGTTGGCGATGTCGCGCACCGTCGGTGATTTGCCGGCCTTGCAGCAGATCTATGGTGAACGGCTGCAATGGTGTGCAGGGGACGTTACCTGCGAGGACGATCTGCAAGGGTTGGCCCGGCGGGCGGCGACGTTGGGGCGGGTGGATTATCTGGTGCCCAACGCCGGCATTGCCGAAATGGCCGACAGCCTGGACATGCCGGCCTTTCAGCGGCAATGGGCGGTCAACGGTGCGGGTGCGTTGAACACCTTGGCGGCGTTGCGCAGTGAGTTGGCGAACCCGGCGTCGGTGGTGTTTGTCGGCAGCTTCCTGACGGGGTCGAGTTTTCCCGGCCTGGCGGCCTGCATTGCCAGCAAGGCGGCATTGGCGGCCCAGGCGCGCACGCTGGCGGTGGAGTTTGCCCGTTTCGATGTGCGCATCAACCTGGTCTCGCCGGGGCCGACCGCGACCTCGATGTGGGACAACCTGGGCTTGAGTGATGGTGAGCTTGACGATGTTGCTGACACGCTTGGCAAGCGTCTTTTGCCGGGGCATTTTCTTGATGCGTCTGCGGTGGCCAACGTGATTATTTTTCAGCTGTCCCAGGGGGCGCGGGGGGTTTATGGGCAGGACTGGAAGGTTGATAACGGTTATACGTTGGGCTGACGGGGGGGATCGGGGTACATATCCATTTCTGCGGTAACGGCGGCTTATGGTTTCGCTCTTACAGCGACTCACTTTTCCAAACGCCGAAAAGTAAGCAAAAGGCTTTGCCCCTGACGTACGGTGCCTCGCCTAGGCTCGGCATTCCCTCGCTCCGGTCCTGCTCCGTGGGCCCGCCGCCATCGGCCATCCCTGGCCGGGGGCGGCTAACCCGGCATCCATGCCGGGTTGCCCACTGCGCAGAACCTCCACTCGGCCTCCCGACGGGGCAGATCAAAATCAAAAGCCAAAGCAAAGCAAAGCAAAGCAACAGCAGACGCGGTAATTGGCCATGACACCAATCAACTGTAGGAGCCGGCTTGCTGGCGATAGCGGTGGGTCAGCCAACATATTTATTGACTGGACGAACGCCATCGCCAGCAAGCCGGCTCCTACACGGTGATTGGGTTCACACGATTCAAAATTGTAGGAGCCAGCTTGCTGGCGATGGACGTCAACGATAACGCGGGCTGTCTGAATGAACGCGTTGCCCGGTCGTTTTTCGCGGGCAAGCCTCGCTCCTACAGGGAATCACGCACGCTTTTGATTCCCACCACTCATCAGGCCGAGCGTTAGCTCGCCTTCCGCTTTTGATCTGAGCGCCCCCTCGAGAGGCCGAGCGCAGGTTCTGCGCAGTGGGCAACCCGGCATGGATGCCGGGTTA
>NZ_JAHBDD010000031.1:0-48892 GCF_019956155.1 Pseudomonas sp. BF-RE-22
GGGATCAACTTTGGGCAGGAGGGGGCTGGGTTTATGCCCCGCGTCCTTGCCAGGGTGTTGGTTGGTATTCCTATAGCGCCCAGGGTTACAACAGTTTCTGGAGAGTCCCTGCCGGTGCTGGCGTGTGCAGCAAAAGGGCACTGTTTGACATCCCGATGTCCTTCCGGTTTCTGTATTTCGTGTTCGCCTATGAACTGCGGACACCCGATCCGCTGAACATGGTGGCAGGGAAATACAACGGTTCCATTACCTACACGGTTGGCCCACATCAAGATTTCGATATGGGTGATGTGATGATTCCCGATGACAATCTGCTGACTCTCAACTTCTCTCTGGACGTGCGGCATACCCTCAAGGTCGAGATTCCCCCCGGTGGCAATCACATCGAACTGGTCCCGCAGGGCGGCTGGCAGGCCTGGCTGACGCAAGGGCGCAAGCCGACACGACTGTTCCGCGATCAGACGTTCAATGTGTCTTCGTCAAGCCGCTTCAAAATGAACCTGGACTGCCAGTACAGCCTGGATGGCAACCGCTGCGCGGTGCGCGAGCCGGTTTCAGGACATGCCGTGCCGCTCGACGTCAGCGTGACCCTGCCCAGTGGCCTGGTCGATGCCGCCGCGCAACCGGTCAATCGCCGGCCGTTGCGGCGCGACGGCAGTGGCACCGAGTTTTTCCAGCCACGCTTTTATGTCGATCGCAAGCCGGGAGCGTTGCACTTCGAAATTGCGCAGGACGAAGTCGGCGAAATGCTCAAGCCCGGTGTCGCCCGATCCTACTCCGGCCTTGTCACCGTCATCTGGGATTCGGAAGTGGGTTAGGGTTGAGCCCTGATGCATCACCCGATGCATCAGGGTTTCCCGATTATTGCCCTGCGGCTTTTTGCAGCGCTGCGCGGGTCAGCTTTCTGCTCAGCTCTTTTTCTTCGTAGCCCATGTCCTGAAGCAATCGGCCGTAGATCTCATCGCTCATGTCTTCATCGACAAGCACCACACTGTCATCGACATTCAGTCGCCGGGCGAGGTCTTGCAGGCGCTGTTTGAGTGCGCGTCGTTGCGCAATCTGTTGGTTTTTGGAGCTGGCCCAGGCGTGCTGAGCTTCGCGTAACTCATCCAGCAAATCGCTCTTGCTCTCGTACAGACGGGTATTGCGCCTGAACTCGTTCGGGTAAGTGTCACGCAAGTATTTCTCCCAGAACGGCTGTTCGAGCATGTCGTTGATCAAGCCGTCACCGGCCTCCATCGACATCACCGTATCGAAGGCCGTGTCGAGGGTCCTGGCGCTCACGCCGGCCAAGGGGCGATGCAACATCGACTCCGATTGCCACGGTAAACCGAGACGTTGAGCCAGCCCGGTTTCGTAGGCAAGGTAAACCTCCACCTCATCGGGAGTGCCTTCACGGCCGCCGAAATCGGCACGGGCAATGTCATCCACGCGCGCGAGGCGAGCGGCGCCTTTTGCCAGGTTCACCAGTTTGTTTTCAAGGACGGCGTTGGACGTCGACAAGGCATAGGCTTCGGAAGCGAGCACCTTGATGCCCATGTGATTGAACACCTGAGCGCCAGCATCGGCGCAGGTGGTGGGCGCCTTGGCCATTTCGAACAGTTCATTGCGCAACGGGGTGTCCAGGTCGATGGCTTCGACCATGCGCCATACCCGACTGCTGAGCTGTTGGCGCAATTCACCGCCGGCCCGGTAATCGGCGGAGAGTGTCTGTTTCTGGATCAAGGCAAAGAAATCTTCGGAGCCAGGCTCGGTTATCAGATCGTGCCAGGCGTCCTCGCGGAAAGTACCCAACCCTCCGACCTCCGCACTCCACCACACAGAGTCGTCCTTTGTCGGCCATTGAAGCATCGCGTCGGCGGCAGCTTCGGCATAGATCTGATCGGGCGCGAGGCCGACCGAGCGTCGATAGGCTTTGAACGTGATCAGGTTTGCCTCCGAAAGCCTCTTTGGAAACAAGCGAGTCCGCGCCACGATGAAGGCGTCCTCCGAGCCGGGTACTACGGTCGGAATGACGCTGAGCGGGTTCTCCTGCAAATCCAGGAAAAAGCCACGCGGTCGACGTTTACTGAAGGGCCCGAACAGGCCATCGGGCCAGGTGGTTGCTCCGGTATTGCTCAAACTCAGGATTCTCAGTTTGGGCATGCGTCCGACGTTCGGCAGCATGCCCAGCCGCGTGTTGTCATCGAGCCTGATGGTTTCCATGTGGGTCAGGTTTCGCAGTTGCTCGACGGCCGACGGGGTCAATGTGATGTCGTTGTTCATCAGCCGCAACGTACGCAAGTAGTGCATCTTGCCGATGGTCTCGGGAAGTCGCGTCAACCCGCAGTTGCGGGCACTCAGTTGACGCAGATGCGGGAAGTCGCTCAACAGGCCGGAGGATGTTTCGGAAAAGTTCGTGCGGTCCAGGTTCAAGGTGCTGATCTGGTCGAGGTAATGCTTGATATCCGGCAGTTCCTTCCACCAGCGCTCGAGGTTGGGCACATCGAACTCAACAGACAGGTCCAGCGCATAACCGCCGTCGACCGTGGTACTGCGCTCACCGAACACGGTGGGTTTTCTTGAGAAACAATCGATGAGCCGCTCGGCAATGTGCAGCCCGCCGCCGCGCACGAACCCCTGTCGGTCGGCCCCCCACGTATCGGGTCGCTGATGTTGCCACCGGTTGAGCAGCTTGCGCAGGTCATACCGCTCTCGGTCAAGCCTCGTCAGTGTCTGATGCCCTTGCTCTTGCGAACCCAGGGATCGAACGAAGGTGTCGACCTCTCGTTCGTTGAAGTGCGGGTACAAATCCTGCACCCGTTCGGTGAGCGTGGCGGCGGTGGTGGAGAAGCCGGGACCGCGCAACAGCATCATGTCTTCGTGGTTCGCCATCGGGCGGATCGGCGGGGCTGCAAGCGCGGCGCGGCGTTCGGCCGGGGTCTCGGTCTTGACCATGACCCATTGCCTGAAAAACGCCCCCTGGCCTGGCCGATAGCCCAACTGCGCCTGTTTGTTTTTCGGCAACGCCGTGAGCACTGCTTCGAAAAAATCAGCGGCGTCGTGCAGTTTATGGTTGTCGGCGTCCCAGACTTCGAACAGGTTGGCGTCGTCCTTGACCAGCACCCGCACCGTCGCCGCATCGTGTGCACCCACGCTGCCGCGCAATGGTCCGGCATCGTTGCCTTCACGCACCTCGATACGCAATTGCGCGAAGGTGTCGGTATGAATCCTCAGTGCATTCAGCACCAGGCTTTCGGTTTGCGCCACCCACTGCGCGCCGTCATGAAACCCCTCATACGCATGGTTGGTTCGGGCTTCGAAGGCGGCTTCACGGGCGCGGCTCTTGAGGTTCAACGGCAGGCGTTGCTCCTGATTCATGCGCGTGAGATCGGCCGCGTCGGAACTGTTCAGCAGCGTCTGTGCCGTGCGGGTCGGCAGCTCGGGGAAAGTCTGGCGAATGAGTCGGACCTGCGGGTCGTGGGACGCTTCCGCACCTTGGTAAAGCTGATTGACGATGTCTGCGTTCAGTCGATTGGCTTCGTCCGCCAGTTGATTGCGCAGGGCTTGTACCTGTTCACTTTTGGCGGTTGACCGACCGAGCATCGCTTGCAGCTCTTCTTCGCCGAGGAACTCGACAAGCCTCGGCGCAAACTGCTCGCTCATGAGCTGCGACTGACTGGTGGACAACGTCTGTGCCTCGCTCGCCTCGGCATTGCCGTACTGGCGAAAGCGCCCGGTCATGTCGGCGTTTTCGTAAACCTTCAGGGCTTTATCCACAGGCCAGCCGTCCAGGTAAGTCGCCAAGGGTTCAAACCACCAGGAGGCAGGGTCCAGAGGTTGACCGGTTCGAATCCGTTCAATGGCCTCACGTGTCCGGTGCTGGATTTTCAAGCGTGTGAGGCTGTCGTCCAGCAGCGGTGGCGGGGCCGTGTTGTCGACGTACATCCGGCGCAGCGCAGCGTCGTCGGTGCCGCTGGCGATGCGCACATGGTTCAGTTCTGCGTCGCTGTAGCCGTCCACGGAATGGCCGAGGCGACGCATCAACGTCTGGCGTTGCCACGCTCGCGGGTTCTCGGCTTCGTGGGTCCAGGCGCCCTGGCCGTTATGCTTCAACCCGGGTAAATAGGCGTTGTCGCGATGCGGGTGCTTGACGCGGTAGTTGCCGGTTTGTGGGTCTTTTTGCACGGCGAAGTGTTTGTCATCCAGCGGCAAAATGTCCTGGCCTTCGTGGGCATGAAGTCCCAGTGCGTCAGGTTTGGCTTCAGCGGGTAGTTTTACATCCGGCCTCTCATAAGGCTTGAGATCGGGATGCCACAGTCGAGGTTCGCCATTGGGCAGACTCACCGGTTTCATGCCTTCGATCAGCGGCGAAAGCTTCAGGCGCGCAACGTTGCCGATCTTCACCCCGGCGGCGAATGCCACCAACTGAATGACGTCAGTCACCACGCCGATGATGTGTTCGGCAGCTTCGGTCCACAGCCCCAGGGTCATATCGACGATGCCTTCGATGACGTCACTGGCCATCTGATACGCCGTGTAGACCATCATCAATTCACCCAGCCCCGGAACGAACGGCGTGACGACCATCAGCGCGACGTTGAAGATGTCCGAGACTATTTTTTTGAAGTTTTCCCACCAGGCCCATCGGGCATCGCTATCGCTATCTGCGGTGGACACGGCAATGTGTCGGGCGTCATTCAGGACTTTATTGAGCTTCTGCTGGAAGAGGTATTCCCAGAGTTCGCCTTGGATCGGTGCCGCCTTGAAATGCAGATTGGGTTTGTCGACGGGCACTTCCCGCCAGCTCGGGCCCTGCTCCAGCGGCGCTTTCTGATGCCATTTCACCTCGAACAGACGCTGCTGCAGCCCGCCGAAAAAATGCCCGCGCTCCGATTGATCGACGAACCGACTGAAGTACTGCTGATAGGTCATGCCGGTGGATGAAACGACGTTGTTGTCGCGCAGCTGGCGCGTCAGTTCATTCATGAACGCGACGGTCGAGGGGTACTCTTTCAGTGGGTGTTCTGGGTCCTGCGGGACGTAAACAATCACCGGCGTCACCCCACGGATGTGTTGTTCCGGCCTGGGTGTGATCAACACGATTGCGCTCATCGGGCTGTCGAGAATCGACAGTTCGGCGAATTGCATCACCCGGCCTTTACGGGTGAGGTTGCGCTGGCCATCGAGCATTTTCAGGATCAGGTCACTGGCCTCGGCGTCGATGTCGCCCTTCAGAACAGCCAACTGGACGGCGGCTTTGAACGCGGCTTTCTCGCTCTCGACGATTTTGAACTTCAAAAAACCTTGGGCGAGGCCGTCACTGGGCAGCAACTGTTCTTCGAGGTATTTCGTGTAGCGCGCGCCGATGTCCAGTTCGCGGCAGAGGTTCTGGAACTGGGCAATGGACATTTTGCGTTTGATCGGCAGGACGTCGAAGTGCCCGCGTGCATCGGGTTGGCTGATGAAGTCCGAGTCGGGTTCGCAGGTTTCGTGACGTGCGAAGTTGTGCAGGGCGGCGTCCAGCAATGAGACGGTTCGGGTAACAACACCGCCGGAGACGTCGAAGACATACCACGGGCGTGCTTTGGGTAAGTACAGATGCAGGAACGTGCGGGTGACATCGACATCGACGTTGAATTTTTTTTGCAGTGCGTCGGTGAGTAACGGTTTGGCGAACGTGTAAACGTCCAGCACTTCATCCATGAACCGGTCGACTGCATTCTGCGCGGACCAGAGGTCAAGATTGGCTTTTTGTAACGGCGCATGGTCGAAGTCTGTGACGCTTCGGACCCAATGTCCTGAAGCCGTTTGTGTGCGGCTCAGTTCCTGAGCCCGTCGCACTGAAGCGCCTTTGAAAACGGGGTGGATACGGTTCTTGATGAACGCGTAGTGGTGACCTTTATTGTCGTCGGCCACGGGTGACGGTAGCGCTGATATACGTCCGTGTAAGTCAGTCATGCTTTCAATAAACCTTGAGCATTAAGTGGAGTGACCAGCCTAACGCCCGAGGTTCAAAGTAAAAGTCTGAATTCCCGCTGCTTGAAAAGCGTTCTTCCCGGTAACGCATTGGAATTTTCAATGCCGAAAATAGTTATTTACCGCCATCGTTTTTCAGCGTCGTGCGACCTCCACGGGCAGGCATTGCGTATGCGTGCCCGGTTGCAGATACGGCGTGAGAATCGGTGCCATGCCCTTGAGCACTTGCACCGGCAGGGCCGAGGTGAACTTGAAGGCTTCGGCTGTGCGACCGGGTACGAATGCGGTCAACGTACCGAAGTGGCTATCACCGATATAAAACACAAAGGTGGCCGTGCGGTTGATCGACTTCGAACTCAAGATTCGCCCACCGGAACCAATGGCTTCGATGCGGTTGTCACCGGTCCCGGTCTTGCCGCCCATGGCCAGCGGCTTGCCATCGGGGGTGATGAAACTGCCGGAAACACGTTTGGCCGTACCCGCGTCCACCACGTGCGACAAGGCCTCGCGCATGGCCGTGGCCACTTCGGACGGCATCACCCGTTTACCCACATCCGGGTCGTTGATCAGCTTGGTTTCATAGGGCGTATTCGCCGCGAAGTGCAGGCTGTCGATGCGCAACGTCGGCATGCGCACGCCGTCGTTGAGGATGGTGCCGATCAGCTCCGCCAATGCGGCCGGGCGGTCGCCGGAACTGCCGATGGCGGTGGCCAGCGAGGGCACCAGGTGATCGAACGGATAGCCGACTTTCTGCCAGCGCGCGTGAATGTCGAGAAACGCCTCGATCTCCAGCATGGTGCGGATGCGGCCATCACGGGCACCCTTATGTTTGCTTTTGAATAGCCAGCTATAGACTTCCTGGCGTTCAAACTGACTGGCCTTGACGATTTCGCTCCACTTGGCGTCAGGATGATTCAACAAATAACCGATCAGCCACAATTCCAGCGGGTGCACCTTAGCGATGAAGCCCTGGTCCGGCAAATCGTAGATGCCGGGGCTGTAATTTTCGTAAAGCCGTTGCAGGCGTTCGTCCGTGAGTTTCTCGGTGAGCTTGGCGCCTGAGAGGTGCGAGCGCACGAAAGTGTTGAAGCTCTCCTGACTGGCTTGCGGCAACAGATAGCGATGCACCGCAGCCATGCGAATCGGCGTCGGGCGCATGCTGTCGAGGAAGGTTTCGAGCCGTGCCTGGGTGTCCTTGTTTTTGTAGCGCTTCCAGAACTTCAGCAGGAACGAAGTGCCTTCGCGGTCGGCGAACTCGGCCAGGTATTCCTGGCGCCGAGGATCGCGGTCGTCCCCGAGCAGGGCGGCGCTGTTGTTCGGGCCGGAATAGGTGGTGTAGCGCACCAGATCGCGCATCAGCCGAATGAACGGCAGGTTGATCGATTCGCGCAGGGCATCGCGCAAGGTCGGTATGCGACCGTTGTCTTCCTTGCGGAAGTTGACGAAGGTATGCAACCCGCCGCCGGTAAAAAAGGCTTCGCCGGGGCTGGCCGAGTATTTGCGGTCCAGCGCGGCGCTGAGCATGGCCGACAGGTTGTGGTCCTTGTTCTCGATCAGGTAATCGACGGCCCATCGGCTCAGGCGGTCCTGATCCGGGACGTCGACTTTCTTCAGTTCCGGGACGGTCATTTCGGCGTACTTGTCGTGCAGCTCGGCAATGATTTGCAGATAAGTCGTCAGCACCCGCATTTTCGCGGTGGAGCCCAGTTCCAGTTTGCTGCCTTCGTTGATATCGAATGGCTGATCGGTGCTGTCGGTCTGCACGCGCACCCGCGAACCGTCCGGGGTCAGTTCGAACAATGTGAAGCTGTAGCGCACTTGCGTGGTGCTGGTGGGGGTGAGCAGGCGTTCGCCCATCAAACCGATCTGCGTTGCAAACGCCGGGTCGGCCAAGTGCTTGAGGTACTCGGTGACCTGGGTTTGCAGTTCGCCTTGCAGGGTGCTGGTGGCGGAGAGATCGAGGCGGTCGAGGTCGTACAGCGGACGATTGAGCAACCCGCCCAGGCGACTGCGCGCCACGCTGATGCCTTTGTTGGTTTCGATCGGTTGAATGGTCGGCTGGGTCTGCCAGTCGCGATAGGTCACTTTGCTGGCCAATGCGGCGGCGGCGAACGGCGCGTCGATCACAAAGTTTTGCGCCAACAGGCGAATGTGGCTGTCGGTGAGGTCGGCCAGCTCATCGCGGCCCTTGGTCAGGTAGTGGGAAGGGCGGCGCTGGGCAATCATCAACGACAGCATTTCACGCAGGGCCAGGCCTTTTTCCGCCATGGTCTTTGGATCCGTGTCGGTACTGGCCAGCCGTTCGTTGGCCTTGTTGAAGTCGGCGCCGTACCAGACACGCAAACCTTCGGCCATGCCGTGCACTTCCCCGTGGCCGGGCACGGCGGACAGGGGCACGCTGTTGAGGTAATCACGCACCACGTTCTGGCGCGCCGCAAGCGTTTCCGGCCCCGCTTGATAGGCGCGCACGCTGGCGGAAATCATCTGGCGGATTTTTTCCCCGCCGGACACGGTCAAGCCGTCGGGCGAGTGTCGATACTTCTCGAGTTGCGTCGCGAGGGTACTGCCGCCCGCCGATTGGCCAGGCATGTGCAGCATTTTGGCGACCTGTGACCACGCCGCCATGCCGAAGCGCGGCCAATCCACGGCGGGGTTGGCCCGGGGCTGACGAGGGTCGAGCAGGAAGCGGTTTTCGATGAACAGCAAACTGCTGACCACCACCGGCGGAATCGCGTCAAAGCTTGAATAGAGCTGCTGCGGGTATTTGTACTGATACAGCGGCGCCGCATGGCAATCGGTGATCGACAATCCTGCCTGGATCTTTTCCGCATAGGGCACGAAAAAGCCTTTGTCGGTGTAGTCCATCAACGGTTGGGAGAAGCGGGTCTGTGCCGCAACGACGTAGTCGCGCTTGATCAGGCGCGGCAGGAATTCACCCAGAGAGCTGTAGCCCAGTCGCAAATCAAAAGGGCCGGCCCCTGGATATCGAATGGAGTCGCTTGGGCCTGGCTTCAGTTCGTAACTCAGGGTAGCGGCATATTTGCTGGCTTCCCGGGATTGAAACTTCGAGGTACGCATTTCCCTGGCAGCGGCCAACCCCAGAGCAATCAGGATAATCAACACCAGCAACCAAAACGCCTTCCACCCGTGTTTGGTACGACTACGACGGGGTTTTTCGGGGATAGGCGCTTCATCCACACGTTCAGTCGGGACCACAGTTTTACTCGTATCGGTTTGCCATAACGCGCCCATAGTCGACTGATCCATTCACGCAGATTGATCGGACTTGTTTGAAGCTTAGACGGTGGATGCTGCCGGTGAAAAAATTGTGAACACCCGGATATCGAATATTCACCCTGACGGGAAGTGAGCGAATGTTCTCTTTGCAGGGGGCTGGCTTGTTGGCGATGGCGGTTTCACGGGCGCCATCGCCAGCAAGCTGGCTCCTACAGGGGGGAGGTGACCCCGACATTTTGGACAGCGCCCCCGATCCGTAGGAGACGGCTTGCCGGCGATGGCGATTTCATGGACGCCATCGCCAGCAAGCCGGCTCCTACAGGGGGGAGGTGAGCCCGATATTTTGGACAGCGCCCCCGATCCGTAGGAGCCGGCTTGCCGGCGATGGCGATTTCATGGACGCCATCGCCGGCAAGCCGGCTCCTACAGGATGGCCGTACTAGAGCCATCGCCACGTAAATGCTGCCTAGGTAGGGGCATGACGATGCACCAATGCTGTGCAATACTCCGCGCCGCTTTAGCGGTAAAAATTCCTACAAAAAGTCAGGTAATGCACCTCCAGAAACCGCGCTTTTGCCGAGAGTTCTCGCTGAATATTGTGGGTTGTAGAGTGAAATATCCTGCAAGAAGGTTTTTAGACTGCACGTCCCGCTGATCTTGGAGGGTTTTGCCCTGCAGGACGGTTCTGCCCACGAAGCAGGTCCGGTTTCAGGCAAGCAATGGCTTATCGGTCAGCGCTTCGACACTCGGTGGTCATATCCAATAACAAGACGAGGTTGTACCCCTATGCCAGTCGGCAATCACCTGCCCCACGGCGAGACCGCTCAGGGCGGCCCGCTTAAACGCGAACTCGGCGAACGGCATATTCGCTTGATGGCACTCGGTGCCTGTATCGGTGTCGGTCTGTTTCTCGGTTCGGCCAAGGCCATCGAAATGGCTGGCCCGGCCATCATGCTGTCCTACATCATCGGCGGTCTGGCGATTCTGGTGATCATGCGCGCCCTCGGCGAAATGGCTGTGCACAACCCGGTCGCCGGCTCCTTCAGCCGTTATGCCCAAGACTACCTTGGCCCGTTGGCGGGCTTCCTGACTGGCTGGAACTATTGGTTCCTGTGGCTGGTGACCTGTGTCGCGGAAATCACCGCAGTGGCGGTGTACATGGGCGTCTGGTTTCCCGAGGTACCGCGCTGGATCTGGGCACTCGCCGCGTTGGTCAGCATGGGCTCGATCAACCTGATCGCCGTAAAAGCCTTCGGTGAATTCGAATTCTGGTTCGCCCTGATCAAGATCGTCACCATCATTGCGATGGTGATCGGCGGCGTCGGCGTGATCGCATTCGGTTTCGGCAACGACGGCGTGGCGTTGGGGATTTCCAATCTCTGGGCTCACGGCGGCTTCATGCCGAACGGCGTGCAAGGCGTGTTGATGTCCCTGCAAATGGTGATGTTCGCCTACCTCGGCGTCGAGATGATCGGCCTGACCGCCGGTGAAGCGAAGAACCCGCAGAAGACCATTCCAAACGCGATCGGCTCGGTGTTCTGGCGGATTCTGCTGTTCTACGTCGGCGCGCTGTTTGTGATTCTGTCGATCTACCCGTGGAATGAAATCGGCACCCAGGGCAGTCCGTTCGTGATGACCTTTGAGCGTCTGGGTATCAAGACCGCTGCTGGCATCATCAACTTCGTGGTGATCACCGCTGCACTGTCGTCCTGCAATGGCGGCATTTTCAGTACGGGGCGCATGCTCTATAGCCTGGCGCAGAATGGCCAGGCTCCGGCCGGTTTTGCCAAGACGTCGAACAACGGGGTGCCCCGTCGTGCGCTGTTGCTGTCGATTTTCGCCTTGTTGCTGGGGGTGCTGCTCAATTACCTGGTGCCTGAAAAAGTCTTCGTTTGGGTGACGGCCATTGCTACTTTCGGCGCGATCTGGACCTGGGTGATGATCCTGCTGGCTCAGCTTAAGTTTCGCAATGGCCTGAGCGCCAGCGAGCGGGCCGGGTTGAAATACAAGATGTGGTTGTACCCGGTGAGTTCGTATCTGGCACTGGCGTTTTTGGTGTTGGTGGTTGGGTTGATGGCGTACTTTCCGGACACTCGGGTGGCGCTGTATGTGGGGCCGGCGTTTTTGGTGCTGCTGACGGTTTTGTTTTATGTGTTCAAGCTGCAGCCGACTGGTGTGTCGCAAGGTTCGGTGCGTTCGGCTTCATAGGGGTTGGATGGGGGCATATCCGTTGCTGCGGTGACGGCGGCTGGCGGTTTCGCCCTTACGGCGAGTCCCTTTTCCAAACGCCGAAAAGGAACCAAAAGGCTTTGCCCCTGACGTACGGTGGCTCGCTAATGCTCGCCATGCCCTCGCTCCGGTCCTGCTCCGTGGGCCCGCCGCCATCGGCCATCCCTGGCCGGGGGCGGCTAACCCGGCATCCATGCCGGGTTGCCCACTGCGCAGAACCTCCACTCGGCCTCCCGACGGGGCAGATCAAAATCAAAAGCCAAGCAAAAGCCAAAGCGAGGCGGCCTGCCAGCCGACCTGTCTCAATGAGCGTACGCATTCCCCTGTAGGAGCCGGCTTGCTGGCGATGGCGTCCGTCCAGTCGAAAAGGAGGGTGACTGACCCACCGTTATCGTCGGAACGCCGCCCGCAGCAAGCCGGCTCCTACAGTTGATCGTATTTATCTAAACACATACGCATTTCCCTTGTAGGAGCCGGCTTGCCGGCGATGGACGTAAACGATAACGCGGGCTGTCTGAATGAACGCGTCGTCCGGACGTTTTTCGCCGGCAAGCCGGCTCCTACAGGGAATCGCGTTTGCTTTTGATTTCCACCACTCATCAGGCCGAGCGTTAGCTCGCCTTCAGCTTTTGATCTGAGCGCCCCCTCGAGAGGCCGAGCGCAGGTTCTGCGTAGTGGGCAACCCGGCATGGATGCCGGGTTAGCCGCCCCCGGCCAGGGATGGCCGATGGCGGCGGGCCCACGGAGCAGGACCGGAGCGAGGGCATGGCGAGCATTAGCGAGCCACCGAACGAAAGGGGCAAGAGCCCTTGGTTACTTGGGGCTTTTCCAAGTGACTCGCCGTAAGGGCGAAACCATTAGAGGCCGTTACCGCAGAAACGGATATGTACACCAGCAAGAGATTGGTCGGCTGTCAGGCCGCCATCGCTGGCAAGCCAGCTCCTACAGCGGGATCCGTTCAGCTACCGAACGCTGCGACCTGTTGACCGGCTGGTTCAACCGTTTATTGAACTCCAGCCAGGCCCCCAACAACGCCATCAACCCCGCCCCCACCAAGGCGGTGAATATCTGCATGGCAAACGCATCGTCGGTCATGGCATTGACCATGTCCGCCAACGGCGCCAACAACACGCCGAGGCAAAAGATTTCCAGCGAATAACGCCCCATGCGACAACTTTGCTGCGCCAGCCAGTTTTGCGTCCAGCCGGTATCGGGCAACAGCTTCGCCGTGACATACGCCAGCGCCAGAAAGTGCAGCAACCGCACCGGCGACAAATCAGTCTTGCTGATCGGGTACAACAGGTTACTCAGCCACGCAGGCATCAGCGCATCATGAATTTCCGGCCATCGCCAGGAAACGGTCAGCACACCAGTAACCACCACATACACCACGGCACTGACAAACAACGGCCGGCGCAGCAACGGGCGCGCGTCAGGCAACCGGGGGCGCTGCCCGTAAGTCGCCGCCGCGCCGCCCAACACAAACAGCAGCTGCCAGACCACGGGATTGAAATACCACACGCCATCCTTGATGGCCGCCAGGTTCCAGCCGAACCACGGCGCCAGCAGGTACACGGTCAACGACACGGCCACCACCGCCCATGGTTTGCGCACCAGCATCGGCAGCGCCAGCGGCAAGCCGGCCAGCAGCACGATGTACAGCGGCAGCGGGTCCATGAGGTTCGGCTTGAAGCGCAGCAGCAGTTCGTCGACCAGCGCTTGCTGCGGGTTGGTGATGAAGTGGTGCATGCCCATTTCCTCCACCAGATCCCTCGTTTCCACGTGGCTGTTGGCGAAGAACACGATACCCATCAGCATCGCCAGCAAGAAAATATGCACCACGTAGAGCACCCAGGCGCGGCGCAGAATCTTCACGCAGGCAATCAGATAACCGTCCCGTCGGAAGATTTTCCCGTAGGCCAGGACGGCCGCGTAACCGGCGAGAAACACGAAAATTTCCGCGGCATCGCTGAAACCGAAGTTACGCGGGGTGATTTGACCGAGGGGGTTGTGAGGCACGTGATCCCAGAAGATGAAGATCAGCGCCAGGCCTCGAAAAAAGTCGATTCGGTGATCGCGTTCAAACGTCATGACAGCGGGCTCGTGAACGGGTGTTGAATAAGGAGTGGTCAGCGCGGCAAAAGGTGCGCGCCGCGCATCGGCGGCGCGCAGGGTGGCGCGATTCGACGACAATTGCAAAAAACACGCTATTACTGAATGTCTCAGATGTGACTGGCTGAACGAATCCATCCGCTGGTCTGCCCGCGCGATGGCGTGCCCGAATAACGGTGCACGGCAGCTGTCGAATCTTTACCGAGCATGGTTCAGGAGCGTGAAACGTGAAGGTTTCGCTGATCGTTCCGGTCTTCAACGAAGAGCAAGCGATCAGCCTGTTTTATCAGGCGGTGCAGCGCGAGTTGAGGCTGGGCGGCGATGAGATCGAGATCGTATTCATCAACGATGGCAGCTCCGACCGGACGGCCGAGCAGGTCAAGGCCCTGGCGCAGGTCGACGAGCGTGTGTTGTTGATCAACTTTTCGCGCAACTTCGGCAAGGAACCGGCGTTGTTCGCCGGCCTGGAATACGCTTCTGGCGATGCGGTGATCCCCATGGACGTCGACTTGCAGGACCCGATCAGCGTCATTCCGCTGTTGATTGACGAGTGGCAAAAGGGCGCGGACGTGGTGCTCGCCAAACGCCGCAACCGGGCCACCGACGGTTACCTCAAGCGCCACAGCGCGGCGCTGTTCTACCACGTGCTGAACCGTATCGCGTACACCCGGATCGAAGAGAACGTCGGCGATTTCCGGTTGATGGATCGCAAGGTGGTCAACGTGATCCGCGCACTGCCCGAGCATCAATTGTTCATGAAAGGTGTGTTGTCGTGGGCCGGGTTCACCACCGCGGTGGTGGAGTACGAGCGCGCCGGGCGCGTGGCCGGCAGCAGCAAGTTCAATGGCTGGAAACTGTGGAACCTGGCACTCGAAGGGGTGACGTCGTTCAGCACTGTGCCGCTGCGTTTGTGGACGTACGTCGGCGGCGGCATTTCGATTTTCGCGGTGCTTTACGCGGTGTACATGGTGCTGGACAAGATTTTCTTCGGCAACAGCGTACCCGGTTACCCATCGTTGATGACCGCCATTCTGTTTCTTGGCGGTGTGCAGTTGATTGGTATCGGCATCCTCGGTGAGTACGTCGGCCGGATCTACATCGAGGCCAAGCACCGGCCGCGCTACGTGGTCAAAGACATCGTCGGCGGCAAAGACCGGCTCGGGCTTTAGCATGGGCCGATTTCGCGATGTGCTCGGCAAGGAACTCGGCGGCCGACAGGTCTGGTTGTTTTTTCTGCTCGCGACGTTGCTGTATGTGCTGCCGCTGATTATTGCGGACTACCCGTACATCGATGATAACTGGCGATCCCTGTCGGCGGGCATGGCCTGGGCGGAGCAGGGGCGCCTGTTTACCCAGCTGTTCTACAACCTGCTCACCTTCGGCAGCGCGGCGCCGAACATCTTTCCCTTGCCGCTATTGATCGCCACGCTGGCCATGGCCTCGGCACTGACCCGGTTGACGTTTCATTACTTTGCGCAACCGACGCTCGCCTGTTGCCTGGTGCCGTTGCCCCTCTGGTACAACCCGTTTTTTCTGCAGAACCTGTCTTATCAATATGACGGTCCCGCCATGGCGCTGAGCCTGGTGGCGGTGATCTACGCGATCACCTTTCGTCATCCTTCGCGCAGCCTGCAATGGCTGGTGCCTTCGTTCCTGATTGCGCTGGCGCTGGGGCTGTATCAGATCAGCCTCAATGTGTTTGTGGGATTGTGTTGCCTGGAACTGCTGCGCGGCGTAAATGACCGTTTGGCCTGGCCGCAGTTGTGCAGGCTGATCGGCTGGAAACTGGCGCAGGTCACCATGGGTTGGCTGATGTATTGCGTCAGCGCCGTGGCGTTCATGGCGCAGGATCGCGCGCTGCTGTTGAACTGGACCGCCGCGCCGCTGCTGCAACTGCAGATCAACATCGGCAGAGTGCTGGAAAAAGTCGTGCTGCTGTTTCATGGCGGATTGGTCTGGGTGTTCGCCGCGCTGTTGCTGTGTGCCATCGTCGGTGCTGTGCAATTGGGGATTAAAGTGTGGAAGCGTCAGGACAGTGGGCCGAAGAAAGCGTTGATCGGCCTGTTGTGTCTGCTGACCTTGCCGGTCGTGACGCTGCTGGTATCCGGCGTCGCGCTGTTTTTCCGCGACTTCAACGAGGGCGCTCGAACCCTGATGGGCTTCGCGGTTTTATTGATGCTGTTGTTCTACTTGAGCCATCTGGCGCTGGCGCAACTCCATGAACGACTGACGCTGTTGCTGGCGGTGCCACTGCTGGCGATGCTGTCGCTGTCGTTCGCTTACGGTCGGGTGCTGACGGTGCAGAAAGCCTTCAGCACTAGCGCACTGTTCAGCCTTGAGCACGACATTTCGACGCATCGGGAATTGCGTGAGGCCAAGCGGATTTACATGTCGGTGACGTATTCCGATCACTGGCTGTCGGGGGCCGCAGGTTCGTTCAAGCAAATGCCGGTGCTGCACTATCTGCTGAACATCGACTTTTTCATGCTGGCCGAGAATCTGCCGAAGCTCGGCATCACCAACGTGGTCGCGGAGAAGGAGCGCCGCAATGCGACACGGGTGGGTTATCTGGGGTATCCGCCGTTGCTGGAGCGCCCGTACTACAGGATTTACCTGCTGGGGGACTACGGTTTTATCGTCATGAAAGAACCGGCCCCGATCAAGGCGCTTCGCTGGTGACGACGGGCCTCAGAACGCATCCATCAGCACGATAATGCAATCCCGGGCCTGGAAACGGTTGATCTGCGGCACCAACCGCCGAAAGTGCTCAGACTGGCAATGAGCATCCAGCGCCGCCTGATTCGGCCATTGTTCGACGAAGATAAAGTGGCCGGGGTCTTTTTGATCGATGAACAGGTCGTAAGCGATGCAATCGGGCTCCAGTCGAGTCTTCTCGACCAGTTCGGTGTACCACGGGCGAACCGTTTCAATGTATTCGGGTTTGATGAAATCCTGAGCGATTACTTTCAGCAAAATGTTCTTCCTTGGTGTAAAGCCAGCCTCCCTACGAGACTGGCGTTCAAACAGTGTTTACGCCGCAGCCAACTCATTGGGCTCAAAACTGTCCGCCCGCGCCATCTGCCACATGCGTGAGTAGAACTCGCCGTTCACTTCCCCTGTTAGCAATTCCCCCGGTTTCAAAAACACATGCAGCTGCGAGAACAGCTTGATCTCGGTCGCCGACATGCGCCGCACCAGGTGCTTGGCCGACAACTGCGACGGATGTTCCAGGCCCGCGGCGGCGAGCATTTCCGCGAGTGCCTTGAGGGTGTTGCGGTGGAAGTTGAACACCCGCTGGGCCTTGTCCGGGACGACGAGGGCGCGCTGGCGCAGGGTGTCCTGCGTGGCGACGCCGGTCGGGCATTTGTTGGTGTGGCACGACTGCGACTGGATGCAGCCGATGGCGAACATGAAGCCGCGCGCCGAGTTGGCCCAGTCGGCGCCGATGGCCAGCACGCTGGCGATGTCGAAGGCGCTGACAATCTTGCCGCTGGCGCCGAGTTTGATTTTGTCCCGCAGGTTCAGGCCCACCAGCGTGTTGTGCACGAACAGCAGACCTTCGCGCATCGGTACGCCGATGTGGTCGGTGAACTCCACAGGCGCTGCCCCCGTGCCGCCTTCCTTGCCATCGACGACGATGAAGTCCGGGAGGATGCCGGTTTCCAGCATGGCCTTGGCGATGCCCATGAATTCCCACGGATGGCCGAGGCAGAACTTGAAGCCCACCGGTTTGCCGCCGGACAGTTCACGCAATTGCTGGATGAAGTGCATCAGTTCGATCGGCGTGGAAAACGCACTGTGCCGCGATGGCGAGATGCAGTCTTCGCCCATCAGGATGCCACGGGTTTCAGCGATTTCCTTGGTGACCTTGTGCTTGGGCAGGATGCCGCCGTGGCCGGGTTTGGCGCCCTGGCTCATCTTGATTTCGATCATCCGCACCTGCGGGGTTTGCGCTTGGGCGGCGAAGCGTTCCGGGTCGAAGCGACCGTCTGCGGTGCGGCAACCGAAGTAGCCGCTGCCGAGTTCCCAGGTCAGGTCGCCGCCGTTTTCCCGGTGATACGCGCTGATGCTGCCTTCACCCGTGTCGTGGGCGAAGTTGCCGAGCTTGGCGCCCTGGTTTAATGCGCGAATGGCGTTGGCGCTGAGGGAGCCGAAGCTCATGGCCGAGATGTTGAACACCGATGCCGAGTACGGCTGCGTGCACTGCGGGCCGCCGACCAGGGTTCGAAAACTGTTTGGGTCACTCAACGGTGCCGGGCGCATCGAGTGGCCGATGAATTCGAAACCCGACTGATACACGTCGATCAACGTGCCGAAGGGTTTGTCGGCGCTTTCGTTCTTGGCGCGGGAATAGACCAGCGAACGCTGGGCCCGGGAGAAGGGCAGGGCGTCGCTGTCGGATTCGAGCAGGTACTGGCGGATTTCTGGACGGATGCCTTCCACCAGATAGCGGATGTTGCCGAGGATCGGGTAGTTGCGGCGTACGGCGTGAGGGCTTTGCAGCAGATCAAACAGGCCCACGAGGCTCAGGACGCCGGTGACAGCGGTGATCGGCCAGAGCCAGTCGTGTTCCAGGAACGGCAGACTGGCGAGGGTGAAAATCACACAGACGGCAAAGAAGGCGTAGCGGCTCAGGAGTGACAGGCTCATACGGTTTCCTTGGGTTCGGACTCGGTTGTGTTCGGCACACCTATCCCTGTAGGAGCGAAGCTTGCTCGCGAAAGCGACATTTCAGCCAACATCAATGTTGAATGTGATGGCCTCTTCTCGAGCAAGCTTCGCTCCTACGGGACCGTGTTGTGTCAGGCATTCTGCGCCTGGAGGAAAATCGAAAACAGCTCGGACTGGGACTTGATCCCCAGCTTGCTGTACATGTGTTTCTTATGGACTTTCACGGTTTCGACAGAGATTTCCAGCTTACGGGCGATTTCTTTACTGGAGCAACCGCTGAGCATCAAACGCCCGACATCCAGCTCCCGGGCGGTCAATTGCGCGCCTTTGAGTTGCTGCACCGAGGCTTCCAGCTGAACGCGCCAGTCACCTTGGACCGGTGCCGGCGCGAGAGCCACGACTTCGTTGATTTCGTAGGGCAGGCGCTGACGCAACAAACCCAGCACCCACGGCTGGATCAACGACAGCAAAGCGATCTGCTGGCCGCTGAAACGCTGTTTGCTGCCCAGTGACAGGCACAACGTGCGGTCGCCTTCGAGCTGACAATTGAACTGGATTTCATCGGCCACCACATTCAGACGAAAGTAGCGCTGGTAATACTCGGTCAGCTCAAAGTGCTCCGGCGCCACTTCCGACAGGCGATACAGCCCGGTGCGCGATTGCTCGCGACAGGCAATGTAGAACGGGTCGAGCAAGTACAAACCGCGCAGGTAATCCTGGAACAACTGATCCGGGCTGCCGTCTTCACCGGGACATTCGGCGAACACTTGCGGGTGCTGATCGGCGCTGAAAAGCAGCGCCACCCAACTGTCGAAGGTCACGTATTGATCCAGTAACCGGACAAGCTGCGTCCAGAAATTCGGCTTGTCGAGGGCGTCGATCAGTTGCCCGACCGAACGGTGCCAGGCGATGTCGTCTAACGAAAGTGTCATGCATCTACCCCTATCGGGTTACCCCAGCCGCGTGATTCCCTGGCCGGTTGCTTGCTGCGCATACTGGCGCACAGACAACGACCGGGCAATCTTTCTGCCGCCCGGCCACTAGAACAAGGAATACCCATGAAGGTCGAACTCGCCCAACTGGCGGGCCGTGACAACGACACGGCTTACAACCTCGAACGCGCTCTGGCGGCGATTGGTGCCTGCGCCGCCGACACGCAGTTGATCATGTTTCCCGAAAGCCACTTGATGGGCTTCCCGTCGGCCGAGACCGTGGCAGCCGTTGCCGAACCGCTGAACGGTCCAACCGTCAGCGCAATCGTCGCCGCTGCCCGCGAGCGCAACATCGCCGTGGTGATCGGTACGGCGGAAAACGACAACGGTCGTTTTTTCAACACCACGCTGCTGATCACCCCGCAAGGCATCGCGCTGAAATACCGCAAGACGCACCTGTGGGCGTCGGATCGCGGCGTGTACGAGCCGGGCGACCGCTACGCCACGTGCCTGTGGAACGGCGTGCGGGTCGGTCTGCTGATCTGCTACGACATCGAATTCCCGGAAACCGCCCGCGCCTTGGCGCAACTGGGCGCTGAGTTGCTGATCGTCACCAACGGCAACATGGACCCTTACGGCCCGACGCACCGCACCGCGATCATGGCCCGCGCCCAGGAAAACCAGGCGTTTGCGCTGATGGTCAACCGGGTGGAAGAGGGCGATGGCGGGTTGTTGTTCGCCGGCGGCAGTGCGCTGGTGAATCCGCTGGGCACGCTGTTGTTCGAGGCCGGGCGCGAGGAGGGGCAGTTTGCGGTGGAGCTGGATCTGAATCAGCTGACCTCCGCGCGGCAGGATTATCGCTACCTGGATGATCAGCGGCTGAAGTTGCCGGGGGAGATGGTTGAGCATGCATCAGGGTTGCGGGAGCTGCTGATTCCCAAGGGCTGATCCGGATTTCGTGTTGTCCGGGCTGACGCCATCGCCGGCAAGCCGGTCTCGCTCCCACAGGATCGCGGGCGCTCACAAATTGTGTAATCACTGAAGATCCCCGTGGGAGCGAGCCTGCTCGCGATGGGGCCCTCCTAGGCAACACACCTGTTTGACCCAAGAACAACAAACGCAACACCCGTAATTTGCGCCGAACTCGGCTCTGCCATAAATCCAATAAAATTCGGAGTAGTCGCTCATGGCTCGTTTGCAACGCACCCTGTCATTGGGGTCGGTGGTGCTGTTTGGCATCGCCTACATGACGCCGATCATTGTGCTCGGCACTTTCGGCATCCTCGCTCAATCCACCGCTGGCATGGTGCCGGCCGCGTACCTCGCGGCGCTGGTGGCGATGTTCTTTACCGCCATGAGTTATGGCCGGATGGCCTCGGCATTCCCTGTCGCTGGTTCGGCCTATAGCTACGTGCGCAAGGCGATCAGCCCGAATCTCGGTTTCATCGCCGGTTGGGCGGTGCTGCTCGATTACCTGTTCCTGCCGATGGCAATCTGGCTGATCGGCGCGGCTTATCTCAACTCCGCATTCCCGGCCGTGCCGCAATGGATCTGGGTGCTGGCGTTCATCGGCATCACCAGCGCAATCAACATCGTCGGCCTGAAACTGGCCAACGGCATCAACGCCTTGCTGATGCTGGTGCAGTTTCTGGTGCTGATTGCCTTCGTGGCGCTGTGCGTCCACTACGTTGGCGGCGATGCGAGCACGCCGTTGTGGTCGGTGAAGCCGTTCTTCAACGGCGACATGCAGATGCCACTGATCATGAGCGGTGCCGCCATCGCCTGTTACTCGTTCCTCGGTTTCGACGCGGTCAGTACCCTGACCGAAGAAACCCGCGACCCGCGCCGCACCATCCCGCGGGCGATCATGCTGATCACCCTGATCGGCGGGCTGATCTTCGTCGGCGTGTCGTACTTCGTGCAGATCGCGCACCCGTCGTTCCAGTTCGACAGCGTCGATTCGGCGGCCTATGAAATTGCCCGCAACATCGGTGGCGACCTGTTCGTGTCGATCTTCCTGATCGGTCTGATCGTCGGTCAATTTGCCTCGGGGCTGTCGGCTCAGGCCAGCGGTTCGCGCCTGCTCTACGCCATGGGCCGCGACGGTGTGCTGCCGAAATCCTTCTTCGGTACGTTGCATGAACGTTTCGGGACGCCGATCAACAGCATCCTGCTGTGCGCAGTGGTGGCGTTGCTGGCGCTGAAACTGGACGTCACCACCTCGACCTCGTTCATCAACTTCGGCGCGTTCCTGGCGTTCAGCCTGGTGAACCTGTCGGTGATTTTTCACTACTGGATTGGCGGCGAGAAAAAGGGGCTGCGTGAGCTGGTGTTGTTCCTGATCTTCCCGTTCATTGGCCTGGCAGCGGATTTGTGGCTGATGGTCAGCCTCGATCACCTGGCGATTTACCTGGGCCTGAGCTGGCTGGCGATTGGCGTGGTGTACCTGGCGGTGCTGACCGGCGGATTCCGTCGCCAGCCACCGGAGATGGATTTTCAGGAAGCCACCTGAGGTACGCCGAATTCCTGTAGGAGCCTGGCTTGCCGGCGATGGCGGTCTCAACATTTACGCAGGTCTTGAGATTGCCATCGCTGGCAAGCCAGCTCCTACAGGGGGGCGTGTTCAGGCAGTGGGTTTTGATTGGTGGATCGGCAATTCGACGCGGAAAGTGCTGCCAACGCCGACTTCACTCACTACCGAAATATCCCCCCGGTGTTTCTTCACGATGCCATAGGACAGGGACAACCCCAGCCCGGTCCCCTGGCCCACCGGTTTGGTGGTGAAGAACGGGTCGAAGATTTTTTGCAGGCTGGCCGGCGGGATGCCGGTGCCGGTGTCGGCGACTTCGATCCACACCTTTTCACCGTCGATCCCCGTGCGCAGGGTGAGGGTGCCGCGTTCCGGGCCGATGGCCTGCGAGGCGTTGACGATGAGGTTCATGATCACCTGGTTGATCTGCGAGGGCAGGCATTCGATGTCGGGAAGCGTTTGATAGTCCTTCACCACATCGGCCTTGTACTTCAGTTCATTGGCCACGATGTTCAGCGTCGATTCGATGCCTTGCTGCAGATTCGCCCACTGCCATTCCTGGTTGGAGTCCACCCGCGAGAATTCCTTCAGGTCTTTGACGATCTGCCCGACGCGGCTGATGCCGTCCTTGGATTCCTTGATCAGCAAGGGGATGTCGTCGCGCAGGAATTCCAGTTCGATCCGCTCACGCAGCTGTTGCAAGCGCTCGACCAGCTCGCTGGAACCTATTGCCTCTTCCGCATCCCGATAAGCGTCGAGCATTTCCTGCAGCTGTTTGAAATAGCCATCGAGGGTGCCGAGGTTGGAGGAAATGAAGCCGATGGGGTTGTTGATTTCATGGGCGACGCCGGCCGCCAGTTGCCCCAGTGACGCGAGTTTTTCCGACTGCACCAATTGCGATTCAAGCTGTTTGCGTTCGTCGATTTCCCGTTGCAATGCCTCACTGGCCTGTTTGAACTGTGTCGTTCTCTGGTCCACCAGATGCTCCAGGTGGCTCATCTGCACAAAGGCCCGTTCGGTCATGTCCCATTTGGTCAGCAAGGTGTTGGCCATCTGCTGGACTTCAATGTTGTCGAACGGTTTTTTCAGAATCAGCAGACGGTCGTGCGCCTGCAAACGGTCCAGCAGTTCATCCCAGGAATAGTCGGAGTAGGCGGTACACACCACCACTTGCAAGCGCGGGTCTTCCTGCCACAGATGCTCGATGGTTTGTGCGCCGTCCCAGCCTTCGGGCATGCGCATGTCGACGAAGGCCAGCGCGTAGGGCTGGTTTTGCTGCAAGGCTTCTTGGAGTTTGCCCAGACCCTCTTGGCCGCCATACGCCGAATCCAGCTCGAACAGCGCGCGGGCGGATTTCACTTCACTGCCGAACAGCGCGGCCTCCATCTCGTCCAGCTCGACGGTCTGTACGGGCGTCGGCGTGAGGATCTTGCGGAAATCCACATGAATGGACGGCGTGTCATCGATCAGCAAAATGCGGCGGTTCGACAATTCGCTCATGCCTCCTCCATGACGGTTTTCAGCGGGATCTGCAGGGTGAACAGTGCGCCCTTGCCCGGCCCGTCACTGTGGGCGGTGAGGTGGCCATTCATCTCGATGGCTGCCAGTGCGCAACTGTGCAGACCAAAGCCGTGACCTTCCTTGCGGGTGGTAAAGCCGTGGGCAAAGATGCGCGTCATGTTTTCCGGGGCGATGCCTTCGCCGTCATCCTTGACGCTGACTTGCAGCGTGGCGTCGTCGACCACTTTGACCCCGAGGGTCATCTGTCGCGGGCGGTTGCTGAGGTCGGACATCGCGTACTTTGCGTTGCTGATCAGGTTGATCAGGATCAGCAGCAACCGGTGCTTGTCGCCCATGACCTGCGGCACCTCGCCGTACTCCTTGACCACCGTGACGTGATGCCGGGTCAGCGCGCCGGAGTTCATGCGCAGGGCATCCTCCAGCAATTCGCTGATGTGCAGCGGCTCCACCAGGCTGTTGGCGCCCGCGTAGGATTGCTGGGTGGCGACGATGTCCTTGATGTGGTCGACACTTTTGCTCAGTTGGGCCAGTTCGTCGCTCATGCCTTGCTGTTCGAGGGCGATGGCTTCGACCAGTTGGTTGAGGTAGCCGGGCAGCAACTTGCCTTTCTCGTCCTGGGTCAGGAAGGTGCCGAGGTCGCCGGGGTGTTCGTTGATCAATTGCATGGCTTTGCCCAGCCCCTGGGCCTTGCTGGCGCGCAGTTTGCGCGAGACCAGGTCGGCCGAGATGTTGACGCTGTTGAGCACGTTGCCGACGTTGTGCAGCACGTTGGTGGCGATCTCGGCCATGCCGGCCTGGCGCGCGGTGTCGAGCAGCTCGCTCTGGGTATCCTTGAGTTCTCGGGTGCGTTCTTCTACCCGCAATTCCAGTTCGTCATTGGCGTTTTTCAGGGCTCTGTTGACGCGATTGATGATGCTGAAACTGCGCATCAAGTGAATGGCCAGGTACACCAGCAACAGGACCAGCAACACCGAGAACACCAGCATGTAAAAGTGATAACGCTGCTCGACCACATCGGCCTGTTGCTGGTCCTTGTTCAACAGGCTGGTGATGTCGTCCAGACGCTCGGCGACGGGAATCGCTTCGATATTTCCCAGCAAGCGGTTGACCACCGGTTGTTCGCGCAGAATCAGTGAAATGTGGGTGCTCAGAATATCGATCGGGCTGTGAAACTGCTCGGGCAGGCGCAGCTTGTTCACCCCTAGCTTGTTCAGCCCGACCAGAATGTCAGCGGCCTTGTCGTCGGAAGTGACCTGGGCGAACTCCAGGCTGCTGAGCAGCAAATCGTAAGTGTCGGTGGCGATGTTCTGCAGTTGCAGTTTGTCGCCATCGACTAACCGGGCCAAGGGCTCCTGAATGTCGTCCTCGGCGGTGGGCAGGAACGCCAGTGAGTTGCGCAGCAGCGCGTTGTGGGACTTGAACTGCTCCACCAGCCGGGTCTTTTCCTCGATGGCGGCCAGGTACGCATCATGGCTGGCGCGCCAGATCGGCGAGTCGTTGCGGCCGTGGTTCGACTCCATGGTGTCGAACCGCTCCCACAGCTTTGTCATCTCGGTCAGCGGTGCGACCAACGGATCGTAGTTGTGGTTGGTGGCGATCCTGGCCTTGAGAATCTCGGTTTCCCATTGCGCGTTGAGCTGTTTGATCCGGCCGATCAGGTCCCGGGATTCGGCGTAGGCCGACGTCTCGTTCGAATTCGACTTGAGGTACAGGAACAGCAGCGTCGAGGCCAGTAACAAAGCGACGACGCCCAGCAGTGCGAGGCTGCGACGGCGGGACATTTTCATAAGGGTTTGCCTCCCCATTCACCGGTCAGGGTCTTGAGGAATTTGATGATCAGGGTTTTGTCCTCGGCGGAAGGAATGCGACCGAGCTGGAACTTGAACATCACGTCCACCGCCTCTTCCAGCGTGTTGGCCGAGCCGTCGTGAAAATACGGTGCGGTCACCGCGACATTGCGCAGGCTCGGTACCTTGAACACGTTGCGGTCCTCTTCATCCTTGGTCACCAGATAGCGACCCAGGTCGGAGTCGGTCGGGTTGCCGCGAACCTTGAAGTAATCGCCCATGACGCCGAACTTCTGGAACATGTTGCCGCCGATGTTCACGCCTTGATGGCAGGCGATGCAGCCATAATCCTTGAAGCGTTGGTAGCCGTACTTTTCCTCGGTCGTGAGGATGTCGGTGTTACCCAGCAGATACTGATCAAACCGCGAGTTGCTGCTGAGCAGCGTTCGTTCGTAAGTGGCCAGGGCGTTTTGCACATTGTTCATGGTCACGCCGTCCGGGTAGGCGTTGGTAAATGCGCTGCGGTAACCCGTGTCTGCGGACAGCACTTCCACTACGTGCTCCCAGTTGCTGCCCATTTCGCTGGGGCTTTTCACCACTTCATGGACCTGGGATTCCAGGGTGTCGGCGCGCCCGTTCCAGAACTGCCGGAAATTCAGGGTGGCGTTGAACACGCTGGGGGTGTTGATCGTCACTGGCTGACCGGCGAAGCCGATGGAAAACGCCTGGGTATCGGCCCCGCCGTTTTCCAGTCGATGGCAGCTGGCGCAGGACAGCGTGTTGTTGACCGACAACCGTGTTTCATTGAACAACTGGCGACCGAGTTCGACGCGCAGAGGATTCTGTGCAGGCGCCGTTGGCAGTGGCTTGAGGGGTTCGTCCAGCGGCGCGGCGACGGTGCTCAGACAGAACCCGAGCAGCGGCACCAGGAGCAGGTAGTGAATGGACGGCGACATCTGATAATTCCTTGGCTGATAGCCCGTGTGTCGTTGCGCATCGTTCACGTGGCGGTAAATGGAGCAGGTTTCACCGACTCAAGGTATCGGGCGAAGGCGTCCGGTTCGACGGCTTTGCTGAAGTAGTAACCCTGGCCTTCTTCACATCGATGGGCCTTGAGGAAATCCAGCTGTTCGAGGGTTTCCACCCCTTCGGCGATGATGGTCAGCTTGAGGCTGCGGCCCAGGCTGATGATGGCGCTGACCAGTGCGGCGTCGTTGCTGTCGGTGCTCAAACCGCGAATGAACGACTGGTCGATTTTCAACACGTCGATGGGAAAACGCCGCAAATAGCTGAGGCTGGAGTAGCCGGTGCCGAAGTCATCAATGGCCAGCCGGATACCCATGACCTTGAGTCGGGTCAGGGCGGTGACGGTGGTGTCGATGTTTTGCATCAACACGCCTTCGGTGATTTCCAGTTCCAGCAACGCCGGTTCCAGGCCGGTTTGTTCGAGGGTCAGTCCGATGCCGTCGACAAAGTCGCGCTGGCGGAAATCGATGGCCGACATATTCACCGACATGCATATTTTTGGCAGCCCTTCGGCTTGCCAGGCGCAGGCCTGCCGGCAGGCCTCGGCCAGCACCCATTTGCTCAGCGGCACGATCAGACCGCTGTCTTCGGCCACACCGATGAACTCCGATGGGTAGATCAACCCGTGCCCCGGTTTCTGCCAGCGGATCAACGCTTCGGCGCCAACCACCTGACCACTGCTCAGGTCCAGTTTGGGTTGGTAATGCAGGACAAACTCGTTGCGCTCCAGCGCCAGGCGAATACCGGTTTCGATACTTTGCTGATCCCTGGCGCGCTGGTTCATTTCATCGATGAAAAAGCTGAAATCATTCGGGCCGATTTCCTTGATGTTGCGCATCGCGGTCTCGGCTTTTTTGATCAGCTCGATCGCTTCGAGGCCATCATCGGGATAAATGCTGATGCCCAGGCTCGCGGTCACGCTCAAGTCGTGGCCAGCGATATGCAGGGGGATGCGAATGGCGTTCAAGAGTTTTTCGGCGATGCCCCTGGTCTGTTGAGGGTGGCGAATGTCGGCGAGGATGACCACGAACTCGTCGGAGCCATAGCGAAACACCGAATCCGACTCGCGCACGGTGGCCACCAGATTGCGACTGACCTGTTTCAACATCTCGTCTCCGGCCGGATGGCCGAGCGCATTGTTGATGCGCTTGAAGCGGTCGAGCCCCAGAAACATCACCGCCAGTTGTTTGTCATTGCGTCGTGAAAGGGCCAGCGACTGGTTCAACCGGTCACCCAGCAACGTGCTGTTGGGCAACTCGGTCAACACGTCGTACTGCAGCAAGTGCGACACCTTGAGCAGCTCGTGAACCCGCGCCTCGATGGTTTGCTCCAGGCTCAGCACTTTCATCGCCGCGTCCTGCGCCATCTGCCATTTCCAGGTCAGGGCACTGGCCATCTGGCGGATTTCCAGGCTGTCGAAGGGCTTTTTCAGCACCAGCATCTGGTCGCCGAACTCCAGTCGTTCGGTCATGGCTTCCCAGGTGTAATCCGAAAAAGCGGTGCACAGCGCGATTTCCAGGTGCGGGTCGGCTTGCCACATTTGCTTGATGGTTTCCAGGCCGTCCCAGCCCGGCGGCATGCGCATGTCGGTGAACACCAGCGCATAGGGGCGGCCTTCAGCCAATGCGTGTTTGACCAGTTCGAGGGCTTCCTGGCCCTGGTACGCCGAGTCGAGCTGAAACGTCAGGCGATCCGTGTGCGGCGTGCCGAACAGTGCGGCTTCTGTGCCAGCGAGGGTCTGTTCATCGTCGGTTTCGGGGCCGAGGATCTTGCGGAAGTCATCATGAATCGAAGGCGTGTCGTCGACGATCAGGATGCGCCGGTTGGTCCGCACGCAAGGCACTTTCATCCTTTGTCCTCCGTGGACCGGTGCGGGTTGTCCCGGATCGGCACGATGCTTCCGGCTTTCAGCAGCTCGGCGGCCTGCTGGCTGCTGACCGCTTTGCTGAAGAAGTAACCCTGGGCGTTCATCGGCGACCCGGTGGCCATCAATGAACTGCGCTGTTCCTGGGTTTCGACACCTTCGGCGATGATTCCGATCCCTACCTCCCGGGCGAAATTGATAATGGCGCGCAAGGTGTTGGCACTGGCCGGGTCGCGGGCGGCGGTATCGATGAACGGTTGAGCGAGCTTCAGGTGATTGACCTGATAGGTCTTGAGGTAATCGAACGACGAATACTCGGTGCCGAAGTCGTCGATGGCAATCTTCACCCCCAGCTCCCGCAGGCGCGGCAGCACATCGTTGTGGGTCCATTTGGTCTGGGCCAGCGTCGCCTCGGTGACGTCGAAGCGCAGGTCCCAGGCGCAGAGCTCCCAGCGCGCGGTGGTGCGCAGCACGTCATAAATCAGTTCCGGGCCGCTCTTGAGCTGGGCCAGGGACAGCTTGATCGCAATCACCGGTGGCGCGACACCTTCATCCCGCCACTGGCGCATTTGCCGGCAGGCGCGATCGAGTACCCAGTGACCGAGGGCGATGATGGTGCCGGTCTTTTCGGCGGCGGGCAGGAACGCGGAGGCTTCCAGCAAGCCGCGCCCGGGGTGATTCCAGGTGACCTGCGCTTCCATCCCGAGGATCTTGCCGCTGCTCAGGTCCACTTCCGGCCAGTAACGCAGTTCGAGTTCATCGTGCTCGATGGCCTCTCTCAATTCGCTGGCGATGGTCATGCGCTCGACCATCTCCTGATTGATCTCTTCGGAGTGGAAGTGGTACTGGTTTCGGCCCTTTTCCTTGGAGCGATAGAGCGCCATGTCGGCCTGGGTCAGCAGGCCGTCGGCGCTGGTGCAGGCAGGGCTGTAGCTGCTGATGCCGATGCTGACCGACACCCGGACATCGTTGCCGGCCAGGGAGTAGGGGAGCACCAGCGCGTCGCGGACCTTGGTGGCCAGGGACGCGGAGTGGGTCGGGTCGCTGACGTCCAGTTGCAGGATCGCGAACTCGTCGCCGCCAAGGCGGGCGACGATATCGTTCTCACGTACGCACGCCTTGATCCGACGGGCGACTTCTTGCAGCAACAGATCGCCCACCGGGTGCCCGAGGGTATCGTTGATGCGTTTGAAGTGATCCAGGTCCAGATAAAAGATGGCAAACGGGGTCGCGCCACGACGCGCAGCGGCGAAAGCCTGGTGCAGCCGTTCGATCAGCGTCGCGCGGTTGACCAGCCCGGTCAGCCCGTCGGTGCGCGCCAGCAGGAAGATTTTCTCCTCGGCCAGCTTGCGCTCGGTGATGTCGATGATGATGCCTTCGACTTCCAGCAGGCGGCCTTCATCGTCGCGCACCGGGATGTAGCGGTTTTCCACCCAACGCCAGGCCCCTTCGCCAGTGCGCATCCGAAACTCGATGGACGCTCCGGCGGCATGGCGGTCCAGCACCCGCGCCATCGCCGTGTCGACCTTCGCTTGATCGTCAGGATGAATCAGCTCCCGGGCCCAGTTGGCCGAGGCCACCAGTTTCGCCGCGACATGCCCGTATTTGGTGATGTTGTGCGAGATGTACATCAGTGGAAACGACGGTTCGCCCCGCAACCGATAGAGAATGGTCGGGCTGTTCTGCACGATGATGTTGGCATCGGACAGTTCCCGGGTACGCTCCTCGACCGCTTGTTCGAGCAGCGACATCTTCAGCGCCGCGTCTTCGGTCATTTGCCACTTGGCGGTCAGCGCGCTGGCCATCTGGCGGATTTCGATGGCATCGAACGGTTTCTTGAGAATCAGCAGGCGGTCGCCGAGTTCCAGGCGCTCGTCGATGTCTTCCCAGGAATAGTCGGAGTAGGCCGTGCAAAGCGCCACTTGCAGCTTCGGATCGACCTGCCACAGCCGTTCGATGGTTTCCAGGCCGTCCCAGCCCGGCGGCATGCGCATGTCGATGAAGGCCATCGCATAAGGCAGGTCGTTGGCCAGGGCCGTCTCGACCTTGTCCAGTGCTTCAAGGCCCTGAAACGCCGAATCTAGGATGAAGCTCTGCAACGTGATGGCCGCCGTGGTGCCGAACAGGGCATTTTCAGCGCTGGTCAGGCTGTCGTCGTCAAACGAAGGCGGGCTGAGGATCTTGATGAAGTCCTCGTGGATTGAAGCGGTGTCGTCGACGATAAGAATCCGACGATTGGTCCGCGACAACAGCGTATTCATCGCCATATGCCGGGACCGACAGCGTTTTGATACACCGTGTTCATAAGGGGCATCCTTTCCCTGACCACTTGGCCGAGCGTACAGATAATGGATCCGAGTGACGTGAGCATAGTCGCCCGGATCAGACTTCGCGCAACCGACTGAAACGAATCATTGCAGTGGTGGGTCGAAAATCATCTAGCCTGTAGGTCAGGATCCGGCAATAGGGGATGTTTGCCCGGTTCCCGACATATCGCTGTAACCGTTTTCGCCCGAGGTAATGCCATGGAAGAGCAACTCCCCACGAGGTCCACCTATAAACCCAAAGTGCTGCTGGTCGACGATGAGGAGTCCATCCTCAATAGCCTGCGTCGACTGTTGCGCGGCCAGCCCTACGACGTGTTGCTGGCCACCAGCGGCGCCCAGGCCTTGGAAATCATGGCGCAGCAGCCCATCGACCTGGTGATGAGTGACGCACGCATGCCCAACATGGACGGCGCCACGCTGCTGGCCCTCATCCATCAGCATTACCCCGATACCGTGCGCATCATGTTGACCGGTTATGCCGATCCGTCAGCCATTATCAAAGCCATCAATGACGGGCAGATTCACCGTTACATCAGCAAGCCCTGGCACGATGAGGAAATGCTGCTGGTACTGCGACAATCACTCGCGTATCAGCATTCCGAGCGTGAACGGTTGCGTCTGGTCCAGGAAACGTGGGATCAGAACCAGGAATTGAAGCTGCTCAACATCACCCTGGACAAACGCGTCGCCTCCCGCACCGCTGAGCTGCAGCAGACCGCCGACATGCTCGACCTGGCCTATGAAGAGCTCAAGCACAGCTATGTCACCGGCACCGAAATGTTCTCGCTGCTGGCCAACCTGCGCATGCCGCCGGCCAAGCAGACCAACCGCCAGATCATCGAGCTGGTGCGGGTGTACTGCAAACTTCATGGCCTGGACGAAGGCACCAGCCGCGACCTGACCATGGCGGCGGCGCTCTACAACATCGGCAAGCTGAGCTGGACCGACAGCATGATGACCGCCCCCGCGGACCTGTTGCATCACAATGATCGCGAGCGTTATCGCAATTACCCGAAGCAGAGCGAATCCCTGTTGATGACGCTCGACCCGATGAAGGACGCTGCCCGTCTGATTCTTCACCATCAGGAGCGTTGGGACGGTAGCGGTTTTCCCGACCGGCTCAAGGGCGAGGCGATACCGATCGGTTCCCGGCTGTTGAAACTGGCAGTGGATTTCATCGAGTTGCAGCGCGGGTTGATCCTGGAACGGCAGATGAACAGCGATGAGGCGCTGGTGTATATCCGCAGCTATGCCGGAAAACTCTACGACCCCGAGATGGTGGAGGATTTCATCAAGGTGTGTGCCGCGTACCTGAGCGATGTGTCCCTGGCCGATCCGATGGTCAAGGTCATGACCACCCGGGAATTGGCGGCAGGGATGGTCCTGGCGCGCAACCTCAACGCCGACAACGGCATGCTGTTGCTCAACGCCGGCAAGGTGCTGAACGGACCGCTGGTGGAAAAGCTGATCGCCTTCGAGGCCATGGAGGGCGCGAAATACAGCATTTTCGTGAAGGTGCCGGAAGAAGTGAACGGCGCGATTCTCGAGATGGAACAGGTTCCCCAGGCTCAGCACTGACCCTCTGTAGGAGCGAGCCTGCTCGCGATGAACCTGAGAACGCTGCGGGCTGCCAGGCCTACCGCGTTATCGTTGACGATCATCGCGAGCAAGCTCGCTCCTACAAGGGGCGGGTATGCTCTGCCAGAGGTTTTTTCGGCGTGACGATGTCCCGCCACTCATGTGATGCTTGCACCTTTCAGCCAAGGCCACGCCTCACTCATGACGCTTGCATCCGCCACTTCCCCCCGCATCATCCACATCGCCGCCGCCCTGTTGATCGGCCCTGACGGTCGCACGCTGCTGGTGCGTAAACGTGGCACTGAAGCTTTCATGCAACCGGGCGGCAAGATCGAAGCCCATGAACAACCGGTTCACGCCCTGGTGCGTGAGCTGGAAGAAGAGTTGGGATTGGCCATCGATCCGGCGCACGCCACTTATCTGGGGCAGTTCTCGGCACCGGCCGCCAACGAGCCAGGTTTTGTCGTACAGGCCGAACTCTTTCTGCTGACCATCGATTCAGACGTATCGCCTGCGGCGGAAATCGAAGAGGTGCGCTGGATCGACCCCGCCACCGACGGCGATGTGACGCTGGCGCCATTGACACGCGACCTGATCCTGCCGTTTTATCGAGCCTCGCTGAGCGCAATCGCCTGATCATTCACGCCAAGGAACCGCCATGATCCCGCTTCAAGACTTGCTGATCTTCGCCGCTGCCGCGTTGCTGATGGTACTGACGCCGGGACCGAACATGATCTACCTGATCTCTCGTTCGATCTGCCAGGGGCGCAAGGCCGGAGTCACTTCGTTGCTCGGTGTGGTGGCGGGCTTTTTTGTGCACCTGTTCGCTGCGGCAGCGGGATTGACTGCGGTGTTCCTCGCGGTGCCGATGGCTTATGAAGTGTTGAAGTGGGCCGGCGCGCTGTACCTGGTGTGGCTGGCCTGGCAGGCGGTCAAACCGGGCGCGCGTTCGCCGTTCGAGGCACAGCAGTTGCCGCCGGATTCCTCGCGCAAACTGATCACCATGGGCTTTTTGACCAGCGCCCTGAACCCGAAAATCGCGGTGTTTTACCTCTCGGTGTTTCCGCAATTCATCACCCCTGAACACGGTTCGGTGTTCAACCAAAGCATCATCCTCGGCCTGACCCAGATCAGCGTCAGTTTCAGCGTCAACCTGCTGATCGCGGTGTTCGCCGCCGGCATCGCGTCGTGGTTCGTCAACAACCCGACCTGGCTGGCGGTGCAGCGTTACTTCATGGGGTTTGTGTTGGCGGCGCTGGCCGTACGGCTGATGCTTGAGCAACGACGGACGGCGTGAACATGTGGATTGAACGGCTTGATGCCAGCCATGCCCTGGACTATCGGGCGTTGATGCTCGAAGCCTACGACCTGCATCCCCAGGCGTTTACCTCCACCGTGCGCGAACGCGCCACGATGCCGCTGAGCTGGTGGGAGTCGCGCCTGACCAGCAAGCTCGATGTGGTGTTCGGGGCGTTTGAGGAGGGGAAGTTGGCGGGCATCGTCGGCCTTGCCTTCGATCCTCGGGAAAAGGCCCGGCACAAGGCGACGCTGTTTGGCATGTACGTGTCCAGTCAGGTCCGCCAGCGCGGGCTCGGTTATCAACTGGTGCAGGCAGCGTTGGCCGAAGCGCAAACCCACCCGGGCTTGAGGCTGATTCAACTGACCGTTACCGCCGGCAATGACGCGGCGTTCAACCTGTACCAGCGATGCGGCTTCATCCAGTTCGGCCTCGAACCGCTGGCGGTGCGGGTGGGCGAGGACTACTTCGACAAGATTCATATGTGGCGCGAGATCTGAACACACCACGATCCATATGCGACGCGAAATCTGAATCCACCACGATCCATATGCGACACGAAATCCGAATACACCACGATCCCCTGTAGGAGCCGGCTTGCTGGCGATGGCGGTGGATCAGTCAATATCAATGGCGCCTGATACACCGCCATCGCCAGCAAGCCGGCTCCTACAAGTCCGTGTTGTGCTAGCGGACGGCGCTGACCCCGTCCAAGGTCGAGAACGACGTATCTTTTGCCGTCAGCAGGAAGTCGCGCATATACGGCGCATCCAGCATGTCCGCACGAACCGCCGCGTACAACGTCGCAAACAATCCCTTCTCGCCCAGCCGCTTGGCCTTCACGTAGCCCCGTGAACTGTATTCATGCAACGCCCAGTGCGGCATGCCGCACACGCCACGACCGCTGGCAACCAACTGCATCATCATCACCGTCAGTTCCGAGGTGCGGACCTGGGCCGGTTCGATGTCGGCCGGCTCCAGGAAGCGGGTGAAGATGTCCAGCCGGTCACGTTCCACCGGGTAAGTGATCAGGGTTTCCGTGAGCAAATCCTCCGGAACGATGTACGCCTTGTTCGCCAAACGGTGCTGATTGGCAACCGCGAGCATGGCTTCATAAGTGAACAACGGCACATACGTGATCCCGGCCAGTTCCAGCGGATCGGAGGTCACCACCAGATCCAGATCACCACGGGCCAACGCCGGCAGCGGCGCGAAAGAGAAGCCCGAGGCCAGGTCCAGCTCGACTTCCGGCCAGGCATCGCGGAACTGGTCGATGGTCGGCATCAGCCACTGAAAGCAACTGTGGCACTCGATCGCCATGTGCAAGCGCCCGGCGGTGCCACCGGCCAGCCGCGCGATATCACGCTCGGCGCCGCGCAGCAGCGGCAGGGTGGCGTCGGCCAGTTGCAGCAGGCGCAAACCGGCACTGGTGAAGCGCACCGGTTTGGTCTTGCGCACGAACAGCGGCATGCCCATGCGCTCTTCCAGCTCCTTGAACTGGTGGGACAGCGCCGACTGCGTCAGGTGCAGGCGGTCGGCGGCATCGACCAGGCTATCGGCTTCGCGCAAGGCGTGCAGGGTCTTCAAGTGACGGATTTCAAGCACCGGAGGGCTCCATGAGGAAAACTTGTGATCAACACGAAAAGGTTGAGTTTGTCTCATGTTGGGTTGGCTGTCGACAATAGCGCCATCTTTTACAAGGAGAAACTCACCATGGCTCTGGCCCACACACTTGGTTTTCCACGCATCGGCGCTGACCGCGAACTGAAAAAAGCCCTCGAATCTTACTGGAAGGGCGATCTCGATCAGGACGCGCTGAAGAGCGTCGGCCGCCAACTGCGCGCCACCCACTGGCAATTACAGAAAGACGCCGGCATCGACCTGCTGCCGGTCGGCGACTTCGCCTGGTACGACCAGGTCCTGACGCATTCCCTGACCTTCGGTGTGATCCCGGAGCGTTTCGACAGCGCCAAGAATGCCAGGGGCCTGCCGACCCTCGACACGCTGTTCGCCATGGCCCGTGGCGCCACCACCACTTGCTGCGGTGGCGAACACAGCAAAGCGCAATACGCCCAGGAACTGACCAAGTGGTTCGACACCAACTACCACTACCTGGTCCCGGAATTCAGCGCTGACCAGCAGTTCAAGCTGAGCTGGGAACAGCTGTTCGACGAAGTCGACGAAGCCAAGGCCCTTGGCCACAACGTCAAACCGGTGATCATCGGCCCGCTGACTTACCTGTGGCTGGGCAAGGCCAAAGGCAACGACTTCGACAAGCTCGACCTGCTGGAGCACCTGCTGCCGATCTACGGTGAAATCCTCGGCCGCCTCGCCGCACAAGGCGTGGAGTGGGTGCAGATCGACGAACCGATCCTGACCCTCGACCTGCCGCAAGAATGGAAAAATGCCTTCGAACGCGCCTACCACATCCTCCAGTATTCGCCGTTGAAAAAGCTGGTGGCGACCTACTTCAGTGGCCTGCAAGACAACCTCGGCCTGGCCGTCGGCTTGCCTGTACAAGGTTTGCACATCGATGCGGTGCGCGCCCCCGACCAACTGCTGCACGTGCTCGATCGTCTGCCGACCTACAAGATTCTTTCGGTGGGCCTGGTCAACGGCCGCAACGTCTGGCGCTGCGAACTGGAACCGGTGCTCGCACAACTGCAATTGGCCCAGGAGCGTTTCGGCGACAACCTGTGGGTCAGCAGTTCCTGCTCGCTGCTGCACAGCCCGGTAGACCTGGAACGCGAAGACAAACTCGATCCGGAACTGAAAAGCTGGCTGGCGTTTGCGGTGCAGAAGTGTGGCGAAATCGCCGTGCTGCGCGACGCGCTCAACGATCCGCAATCGCCCAAAGTGCAAACCGCGCTGGCTCAAAGCCGAGCAATTCAGGCCAGTCGTGTCGAGTCGCCGCGTATTCACAAAACCGAAGTGCAAGCCCGCATCAATGCCATCAGTGCAGCGGACAGCCAACGCCAATCGCCGTTCGCCAAACGCATCGAGCAACAACGTGCACGCTTGAAACTGCCGACATTCCCGACCACCACCATCGGCTCGTTCCCGCAGACCGGTTCGATTCGTCTGGCGCGACAGGCCTACAAGCAAGGCAAGCTGTCAGCCAACGACTACACCGACGCCATGCACCACGAAATTCGCCATGCCGTGCAAGTCCAGGAACGTCTGGGGCTGGATGTGCTGGTACACGGTGAAGCCGAACGCAACGACATGGTCGAGTACTTCGCCGAGCAGTTGGACGGCTACCTGTTCACCCGTTTCGGCTGGGTCCAGAGCTACGGTTCGCGCTGCGTCAAACCGGCAGTCATCTATGGAGACCTGAGCCGTCCGAAAGCCATGACGGTCGACTGGATCAGCTACGCGCAGAGCCAGACCGACAAGGTCATGAAAGGCATGCTCACCGGTCCCGTGACCATGCTGATGTGGTCGTTCCCGCGTGAAGACGTTTCGCGCAAAGTCCAGGCGCAGCAGTTGGCGTTGGCCCTGCGTGATGAAGTGGTCGACCTGGAAAGCGCCGGCATCAAGATCGTGCAGATCGACGAAGCCGCGTTCCGCGAAGGCTTGCCACTGCGTCGGGCGCAATGGCAGGAATACCTCGATTGGGCAGTGGAAGCGTTCCGCTTGAGCGCCTCCGGCGTGCGCGATGAAACCCAGATCCACACGCACATGTGCTACAGCGAATTCAATGATGTGATCAAGGCGATTGCCGACATGGATGCCGACGTGATCACCATCGAAACCTCGCGTTCGGACATGGAATTGCTGGAAGCCTTCGAAGCGTTCGACTACCCGAATGACATCGGTCCGGGCGTCTATGACATTCACTCGCCACGGGTGCCGGACACGGCCGAGATGGTCAAGTTGATGAGCAAGGCCGTGAAGCGCATTCCGGCAGAGCGGTTGTGGGTGAACCCGGATTGCGGTTTGAAGACCCGGGCGTGGCCGGAGACTGAAGCGGCATTGGTGAACATGGTGGCGGCGGCGCGGCAGTTGCGCAGTCAGCTGGCCTGACACCGTCCTTGTAGGAGCCGGCTTGCCGGCGATGGCCGCACCGCGATGATTAGCACTCACCGCGTTATCGTTCATCGCCGGCAAGCCGGCTCCTACAGATCGTTGCCTGCGCGACGAATACGACCGTTCAGCACTCTTCATCAAACTGTCACGTAACTGTGGCAGCGCGCTTCAACAAACTTCATCAGACTCGCGCTCTACTGGGGTTCTGCGTTTCGGTGTTTTTCATGCGTGCACGATTTTTATCAACGGCGGCCTTCCTGGCTGCGTTGTTCTTTGGCCTTCCGTCCTTTGCGGCGTCTCGATGCGATGTCAATGTTCCGACCGAACGGGTCGATCTGGCGCAGGTGAGCCTGGCGTACCAGAGCATCGGTCGCGCCTCCGATCCGGCGTTGCTGCTGGTGATGGGCCTGGGCGGGCAGTTGATTCACTGGCCGGACGAGGTGGTGGTTGCGCTGTGTCAGCAGGGTTTTCGGGTCATCCGGTATGACAATCGCGATGTCGGCCTGTCCACCTGGCGGCAATCGCCTGCCGACGCCAACCTGACCTTCGAAGTACTGCGCTACAAACTCGGCTTGCCGGTATCGGCGCCGTATTCCCTGACCGACATGGCCGACGATGCGCTGGGTTTGATGGATGCCTTGCACGTCGAGCAATTCCACGTACTGGGCGCGAGCATGGGCGGGATGATCGCCCAGCACATGGCGGCCATGGCGCCGCAGCGGGTTGAGAGCCTGACGCTGATCATGACCAGTTCCGGTGCCGAAGGCTTGCCGGCGCCGAACGCGGCGCTGGTGCAACTGCTTTCGCGGCGTGGCGCGCCGAATCGTGAAGTGGCGCTTGAGCAGCAAGCTGATTTGTTGGCGGCACTGGGTAGCCCGTCAGTGAGTGATGATCGGCAAGCGCTGCTGCATCAGGCGGCGCTGTCCTATGACCGTGCGTTTAACCCCGAGGGCGTGAAGCGTCAGATCATGGCGATCCTCGCGGAGCCGAGTCGGGTGGCACTGCTCAATCAACTGCGGGTGCCGACGCTGGTGGTTCATGGCACTGCCGATCCGCTGTTGCCGGTAATGCATGGCGTGCACCTGGCGGCGCATATTCGTGGCAGCCAGTTGAAGTTGATTCCGGGGCTGGCCCATCGTTTTCAGGAGGCCTTCAAAGCGCCATTGCTCGCGGCGGTGCTGCCCTATTTGCAAGCTCACCGCGAGGACACTTCGCATTGGGCGCAGATCGATCCGGTGGTCGAACACAACCTCCTGTAACCCCAATCCTTGTAATTGTAGGAGCGAGGCTTGCCCGCGAAGGCGGCCTCGACAACGACGCAGAGTTTGAAGGCCCCATCGCCAGCAAGCCGGCTCCTACAGACCGGGTTGACCGAAATCTATGTGCACACGCTTAACCTTGTAGGAGCTGGCTTGCCAGCGATGACGGCCTGACAACCAACCAATTTCTAGCAGATGTACTCAGACCCACAGGTGTATCGTTCAACTTTTCCGGCCCGTATCCAGCCTGCGAGGTGAGTGATGAGTACCCCCCTGAAAATCGATTTCGTCAGCGACGTGTCCTGCCCTTGGTGCGTTGTCGGGCTGTACGGCCTGACCCGTGCCCTGGATCTGCTGGGGGACGAGGTCCAGGCCGAGATCCGTTTCCAGCCGTTCGAGCTGAACCCGAAGATGGGCCCGGAAGGGCAGAACATCACCGAACACATCACCGAGAAATACGGCTCGACCCCGGAGCAGTCGCAGAAGAACCGCGAAATGATCCGTGCGCGTGGCGCCGAAGTCGGGTTCGCCTTTCGCACCGACGGCAACAGCCGCATCTACAACACCTTCGATGCGCATCGCTTGCTGTACTGGGCGGGGCTGGAAGGGTTGCAGTTCAATTTGAAAGAGGCGTTGTTCAAGGCGTATTTCACGGAGGGCGGCAATCCGTCCGACCACGCGCAGCTGGCTCAGATCGCGCAAAGCGTTGGCCTGGACCGGCAGCGGGCCGAGGCGATCCTGGCCTCGGACGAGTTCGCCAAAGAGGTGCGTGAGGAAGAGCAGTTGTGGCTGTCGCGCGGGGTGAGTTCGGTGCCGACGGTGGTGTTCAACGGGCAATACGCAGTCAGCGGCGGGCAACCGATGGAGACATTTGTCGGTGCGATCCGCCAGATCTTGACTGAGGTCAAGGGCGGAAAGGTCAGTTGATCGGCGCCAGTTGAAAACAAATATATCAATGTGCCACTATTGTTTCAGCCGTTGCTGCCGACAAAAACAGCAACGTTTTCATTGATAGGGACATGATCCATGACTTTTCATGCTTTTCGCACTTGGGCGGCGCTGACACTGCTTGCCTGCCTGACCCTCACCGGCTGCGCCCACGTTCAACCGCCTGTTCCGCTGGATAAACAATTCTGGGATGCCAAAGAGCCGACCATCGGCGTGGCTATCACCGTGGTACCGGAGCCGGTGCTGGCTCTGACCGGCAACCAGGGGATTCTCGATTACGCGATCAATCGGGGCGTAAACAGCAAACTCAGTGACAACGTTGAAAAGTGGCAAGTGCGCGACCTGAACACTTTGCCCGACGCCATCGTCGCCAAGCTCCAGGCCAAGGGCTATAAGGTCAAGCGCATCAATGAGCCGGTAGACCTGAAGGTCTACAAGGAAACCAGTTTCCGTGAAGGCTACACGGTCCGCGATTTGACCCCGATCAAAGCCACTTATGGCGTCGATCGTCTGCTGCTGGTAAATGTCTTCGCCACCGGCGCCACCCGCAGTTATTACAGCATCGTGCCGACCAGCGTGCCGATGGCGCAGGTGAGCGGGCAGGGCATGGTGGTCGATCTGGCCGACAACAAACTGCTGTGGTTCAAACCGTTCGCTGCAGTGCAAGCCGCCCAAGGCGAGTGGGATGAACCGACCTACACCAACCTGTCCAACGCCTTCTACCAGGCCATGGACAATAGCCGTCAGCAAATGATCACGCCGTTCGAACAATGAAGTGTGCGATTACGGGGGCCTGCGCGCTGGCCCTGCTGATGCTTGCCGGTTGCGCGCAGAAACCGGCACCCGAGACCGGTTTCAAGTCGCAGAGTGCCGCGTCCTACGTTCAGGCCCACGGGCTGAAAGTGGACATGCAGTTGCCCCAGGCGTTTGTCGGTGCGAGCACCGTGATTGACGCCAAGGCGGCGCAGGAGGCTGCACAGTCGAGTCATAACCTGGTGGCGAGTTCCGGCAACACGGCCGGGTTGGCCGGTCTGCTGGTGGCGAGCCTGATCAATACCCAAATGGGCAGTGGCAGCTTGCAGCGCGATGCGGAAAAGGTTGCGCTCAAGGATTCACGTCCAATGGCCGATCTGCTCGCCGGCGTGCCGTTGCAGGAACGTCTGCAACAGCGTTATCAACAGGCATCGCACTCGGCAGGACTGAAGCAGGGCGAAGGGCAAGTCACCGGGCGGCTGGTGATCGAACCCAAACTGATGCTCACCCCCGATCGCGGCAGTTTTGTGCTGATCAATCAGGTGCAGGTTCAGGACATTGCCGGGATGGCGCTGTACCGCATGCGCATCGAAGTGGCCAGTCAGCCGATACGCCGTTGCGGCAAGCAATGCATCGACGACGGCAGCCTGGATCTGGCGAAGGTCACCGCTGTGCTCGACGAATGCATCGATGAATCCATGCGCGTGCTGGCCGCTGACCTGATGCTGCCGGCTCCCCCGGAAGCGGCCCAGGAAACCTTGCGGTATGTGCTGGATGGTCAGCGCGTGGTCGAGCGCGGTTACCAACTGGCCAACAACGGCAATTACTGGCGTTACCGCAACCTCTATGGCGCGGTGAAATCAGTCCCGGTACCGTTCGAAGATGCGCTGACGCAAGCGCAGTTGCAGAAGGTTTATGCGCACTAGCCTCGCAGGTCATGCCCACGCTGTTTGTGGGCATGATGGTCAGCGCACAATCTTGTCCACATGAATCCCCAGCTTCTTCAACCGATACCAAAAGCTGCGTTCGGAAATCCCGATCAACTGCGCCGCCGCTGCCTGCACGCCGTTGCTCTGTGCCAGCGCCGCCAGAATGTAGGTTTTTTCCACCTCGGCCAGCGCCGCTTCCAGGTCTGCCGGTACGCTGCCCTCAGCGATCAACGTGCCGCCGTCGGCGGAGCTTGAAGCAAACAGGTACGCCGGCAGGTCTTCCTCTTCAATCACCGCGCCTGAGGCGACAATGGTCGCCCGTTCCACGCAGTTCTGCAGTTCGCGAATATTCCCTGGCCATGAATACCGGGCCATGGCCTGCAACGCCTGCGGGCTGAAACCGCTGAAGCGTTTGCCGGCCGCAGCCCCCAGCGTATGGGCGAAATGCCGGGCCAGCGGCGCAATGTCTTCAACCCGTTCGCGCAGGGCCGGCAGCGGAATCGGGAAGACGTTGAGGCGGTAGTAGAGGTCTTCGCGAAACTCCTTGTTGGCCACCGCGTCCAGCAGGTTCTTGTTGGTCGCCGCGATCACCCGCACATCGACCTTGCGCTCGCGGGGATCGCCCACCGGTTCGATCACTCGCTCCTGCAAGGCCCGAAGGATTTTTGCCTGCAAGGCCAGCGGCATTTCGCCGATTTCATCGAGAAACAGCGTGCCCTTGTCGGCCTGCTGGAAGCGCCCGACGCGATCCGCCACCGCGCCGGTAAATGCGCCTTTGCGGTGGCCGAACATTTCGCTTTCCAGCAGCCCTTCGGGGATTGCCGCGCAGTTCACCGCGACAAAAGGTTTGTCGGCGCGATTGCCGTGGGTGTGGATCGCCCGGGCGACCATTTCCTTGCCGGTGCCGCTTTCGCCGGTCAGCAAAATGGTCGCGTTGCTTTCGCGCACCGAGTCGATGGCGTGCAGCACCCGCCGAAAGCTTGGGCTGTCGCCGATCAGGCTGTCGATCTGCCGGTGTTCGTCGAGCTCGGCGCGCATGCGCTGGTTATCTTTGAGAATGTCGCGAAATTGCAGGGCCTTGTTGACGGTGATGTCCAGCTCATCGATGTCGAACGGCTTGGCGATGTAGTCGAAGGCGCCGTTGCGCATCGACTGCACGGCGTTTTTCACCGTGCTGTAGGCGGTCATGACGATCACCGGCAACTGCGGAAAACGGCTTTTGATTTCCGCCAGCAGTTGCGGGCCGTCCATGCCGGGCATGCGCCAGTCGCTGATCACCAGGTCGATGTCTTCGCACTCCAGCACCTTGAGCGCGTGCAGGCCGTTGCCGGCGGTGAACACCACAATGTCGTTCTGACTGAGCGCCGAGGCCAGCAGGTCGCAGAGCTTGGGCTCGTCGTCGACCACCAGTACGTTATGTGTCATCGCTGCCCTCGTCGAAGTCTTCACCGTTGGCCGGAATGTACAGGGTGAATGTGGCCCCGGCATCTTTTTCACTGACGCATTCGATGCGCCCGTCATGACTCTCCATGATCGAGAACACCTTGGCCAGACCCAGCCCGGTGCCCGAGGCCTTGGTGGTGACGAACGGTGTGAAGATCCGTTCGAGCATGTCCGGTTCGATGCCTTGGCCGGTGTCGCTGATGCTGATCACCGTGTAATGCCGGTCGCTGCTGATGCCCAGGGTCAGCCGCCCGCCGTCGGGCATGGCGTCGATGGCATTGACGATCAGGTTCAGGCCGGCCTGCTTGATTTGCCGCGCGTCGGCGTAAAGCGTCGCGGTGGGCGATTGATCATCGATTTGTACATCGATGTTGTGGCTGGCCAGCTCCGGCGCGCAGAAGCCAACCAGTTCATCCACCAGCGGGCGGGCCAGTTGGGTCGAGCGCATCGGTGCGCTGGGTTTGGCGAAGTCGAGGAAGTCGGTGATCAGGTCGTTGATCCGGCTGACTTCGCTGACCACGTATTCCAGATGACGCTTGTCGGTTTCGGGCAAATCGGCGCGCCGGTGCAGCAGTTGCGTGGCGGTTTTGATGATGCCCAGCGGGTTGCGGATTTCATGGGCCAGGCCCATCGCCACTTCGCCCAGCGCATGCAGGCGGTCACGCCGACGCAGTTGCGATTCCAGATGCTGCAACTCGCCGAGGCGTTCGCTCATGTGGTTGAAGGTGCTGCTCAGTTCCGCCAGTTCGTCGCCGCCGGTGACCGGCAGGCGTTGGCGATAATCCCCGGCGATCACCGCTTGTACGCCTTTGGACAACCCGCGCAACGGCTTGGTCAGGCGCTGCGAAACCAGCCAGCCGACCGCCAGGGACGCCGCCGAGCTGAGCAGGAAAATCAGGATGAACAGGTTGCTCTGATTGACCAGCCCGACCAGGCTGGAGTGGCGCAGCAGGCCGCTGAAAATCACCCCTTGCAGCTCGCCGTTCTCGTTGAGTATCGGCCGGTAGATACCGCTGTAGCGGTTGGTGAATTGTTCGATTGGCTGTTTGGTGCTGCGCAGGATCTGCTCGATTTTTTCCGGCACGGCTGCCGGATGATCCTCGAAGCGCTGGGTGGAGAAAATCTCCGAGAAGTCATTGGCCTTGGCCAGATACAGGCGCAGGTCCAGCGAGTGCACGTCAGCCACGCTGGTGAGGAAACTGTTGTCGAGGTAGGTGGCAATCACCAGTTTGTACTCGACGCCGTCCTGATCCGTTTCGAAGGTCGAGACCACCGTGCCGGTCGCCACGCCACCGACTTGCAGGGTTTGCAGCACCGCCTTGGGCGCGGTGCTGATCTGGCGGACGATGTCGTCGGCGGCGGTGCTGAACACCACTTTGTGATCGCTGGCGCGCACCAGCGCCACGACGTCGATGCCCATGGAGTCGGCGATGTCGGTGGTCAGCTTGTCGTGTTTGTTCGCCAGCCGATCGGTGGGCGGGCGCGTGTAACGCAGGAACAGCTGCGCGACCCGGGCGTTGTCGCGCAGGATTTCGCTGATCTCGTCCTCGACGATCTTGGTCGATTCCTGCAGCCAGATGCGCACGTTGCTGTCGAAAATCTGCGACAGCGTGGTGGCCGCCAGTTCGGCGGCGATCATCGTCGGAATGACGCTGACCAGCCAGAACGCCAGCACCAGTTTGCGCTGCAGGCTCCAGCCGGAGAGGGCGAAAGGTCGAGCGTTGGTGCGTGAGTCTTTGGTCATTGTGCTTCGCTTATTGCTGCTCGCTGATCGCGGCGGCCATGGCAGGGTCGGAACGGTCCGGTCGGATAAACAGTTTCACCACGCGCAACAGGCTGTCGAGCAAGCGGTTGCGATGGCGGAAAAACACGGTGTTGCCGGTAAACGAGCAACCCAGGCGCAGCTTACTGGCATAACCGGCCTGGCCGCACGCGTAGATCGGGATGCCGTGCTCAATACAGTAGTCGACATTGGCCAGCCAGCTGCGCACGTAGAGATTGTGTTCGCGGGTCCGGGCCAGGTCGTGGGCGAAGAACTTGTCGACCAGTCGCAGTTCGTCGAACAGCACAAGGTTGAACGCCACCAACTCTTCGCCGACCCAATACAACACGCACGCGGCACGTTCATCGAGGTGTTCCAGGACCTGGCGGAAGTAGCCGGGCGGCAGGCGCTCGAAGGTCAGGTCGCTGCGGCTCAGCGTGGCCTCGTAAAGCGCCATCATGCGCGGCAGCAGGTCATCGACCGAGCGCCGCCATTCGATGCGCGGCCCCTGGCCACGCAGGGTGCGGCGCAGGTCTTTGCGGGTGGATTTGCCGAGCGTGCCGAGGTAGGCGTCCACCGAGCCAAAACGGATCGGCAGCTCGGCGCTGGGCAGGCCGGGCATGCTTTGCAGACCCGCGTCCTGACACACCTGCAACCATTGCGGGTCGCGGTGAGAGGCATCCTTGACGGCCAGTAAACCGATCCCGGCCTGATCGGCATCGTGGCGCGCCAGCCGTAATAATTGCAGAAGCAGGTCCACGCGCCGGGCCGGGTCGATGTGCGGCGCGGTCCCGACATGGCACTGCTCGGCCACCGGCGAACCGAGGGCATACAGGCGCACATCGAACAGCCCCGGCCACACACCGCGCAGCCGTTCGCTGATGCGTTTGCCCAGCCCCTGAACCGTGGTGTCCAGCGAGTAAGCGGTGGTGAACGCCACGGCCGCCGCGATCAGTACCTCGTCTTCGTACAGCGCCAGATAGCGCCATTGAAAGTCTGCGATGCCGGCCCGTTCAACCGCCCGGTAGTAATTCCAATCCTCCAGCTCGGCAGGGAAACAGACATTCCAGGCATCGCGGTCGATGGCCTCGATCGTCGAAAAGGCAAGGGCTGTGATCACATCGTTTCCTTGAGTCAGGCCAGTTGCCGATAGTCCTGGCGCATGGGTTTGGGGGCGCAGCGCTGTTGAATGAAACGTTGCTGGATGAAGTCCGCGCTCAGCTCCACCACGCGGCGGTATTGCAGGTCGACGGTGATCATGTGGTAGCAGTCGTCGAGCAGAACCTTCACCACCGGACCGCCGAGTTTGCGTTCCACATAATCGGCGTTCCAGCGGCTGGTGATGTCGTCTTCGCGCGAGTGCAGCACCAGCGTTTGCGTGGTGATCTGCGGCATGCGTTTTTTCACCGCCGCCACCAGTCGATGCAGTTCCCGGACACTCACCCCGGACATGGTCAGCAGCCCGGCATTGCTGCTCTCGCCAGCCTTCATCTGCCGCTCGACGATTGCTCGCAAGCGTTCGTCCTTGATGCCAAAAGGTGATTTTTCGTTGAAGCGGCACAGGTGCACGCCAAACGGAATCGCCATCAGCAACGGCGTGAGCACGGCGACCTTGGGCATGTTCCAGCCGTCGTAGCGCAGGGTCGTCGAATACAGCAACAAGCCTTCGATCTGCCCCGGATGCTCGGCGGCGAGGTACATCGACAGCACCGCGCCCATCGACAAACCGCCGACGAACACGTGCTCGTGTTTGCGCCGCACACCGATGAAGGTATTGCGTGCGCTCTCGTACCAGTCACGCCAACCGGTGGCTTGCAGGTCGGCGTTGTCTCCGCAGTGTCCGGCCAGCGTCGGCACGTACACCGTGCAACCCGCCTTGGCCAGGCCGATGGCGACCCGACGCAACTCGGTCGGGGTGCCGGTGAGGCCGTGGATCAACAACACCGCGACCTCCCCGCTGCCGAGAACGAAACCGGCGCTGCCTTCGCCCATGTCGATCTCTTGCTCGTTCATCGTGTCATCGCCCGATGCAGCAAGCGGTCGAGCAGGGCGATGCCCAAATCGATTTCCGGATAGCTGATTTCCAGCGACGGCGCGAGGGTGATGACGTTCTTGTAGTAACCGCCCACATCGAGAATCAGGCCCAGGCGTTTGCCGTCGATTTCGATGTCGCCCTTCATGCCTTCTTCGACCATGAAATCGAGCGTGGCCTTGTCTGGCGTGAAACCGTCCGGGCCGCAGATTTCACAGCGCAGCGCCAGGCCCAGGCCGTCGACGTCGCCGATGATCGGGTAGCGTTTCTGCAAGTCTTTCAAGCCTTCGAGGAAGTACTTGCCCTTGTTCATGACCATCGCGCCGTAGTCGACTTCGCTGGTCATCTTGAACATTTCCAGGCCCACCGCCGTGCCCAACGGGTTGGAGGCGAACGTCGAGTGGGTCGAGCCTGGCGGGAAGATTTTCGGGTTGATCAGCTCTTCTTTCGCCCAGATGCCGCCCAGCGGGTTGAGGCCGTTGGTCAGCGCTTTGCCGAAGACGATAACGTCGGGTTTTACGTCGAAGTGCTCGATCGACCACAGCTTGCCGGTGCGATAGAAGCCCATCTGGATTTCGTCGACCACCATCAGAATGCCGTGCTGGTCGAGCACATGCTTGAGTTCGCTGTAGAAGTTCATCGGCGGAATCACGTAGCCGCCGGTGCCCTGGATCGGCTCGACGTAGAACGCGGCGTATTCGCTCTGGCCGACTTTCGGGTCCCAGACGCCGTTGTATTCGGTCTCGAACAGGCGGGCGAATTGCTGCACGCAATGGCTGCCGTATTCTTCCTTGGTCATGCCTTTCGGGCCACGGAAGTGGTACGGGAACGGGATGAAATTGGCGCGCTCGCCGAAGTGGCCGTAGCGGCGGCGATAGCGGTAGCTGGAGGTGATCGACGACGCGCCGAGTGTACGCCCGTGGTAACCGCCCTCGAACGCGAACATCAGGCTCTTGCCGTTGGTGGCGTTACGCACGACTTTCAGCGAGTCCTCGATGGACTGCGACCCACCGACGTTGAAGTGCACGCGACCGTCGAGGCCGAATTTTTTCTTCGCGTCGACCGCGATCATTTCCGAGAGCTCGATCTTGCCTTTGTGCAGGTACTGGCTGGCGATCTGCGGCAGGGTATCGATCTGCTGTTTCAGCGCATTGTTCAGGCGCGGGTTGGCGTAACCGAAGTTGACCGCCGAGTACCACATTTGCAAATCGAGGTAGGCCTGGTCTTCGGTGTCCCAGACGTAGGAGCCTTCGCATCGGCTGAAGATACGCGGCGGGTCGATGTAGTGAACGGTGTCGCCGTAGGAGCAGTATTTGGCTTCTTTATCCAGAAGGATCTGGTCTTCTGCGGTAGCGATTCGAATATCAGACATGGTGGAGGAGTTCCTGTGTTTCAACGTTGAAAGAGGTGGCATTGGCGGCGTTGGCGCTTGGCAGCAAGGCCAGCAACGCAGGCAGTTCGGCGAAGCTGTCGAAGCGCGCATAGGCGATGCCGTTGCGCTCGCAGTGCTCGGCCAGGCGATCCTTGGCGAACACGAAATCGGCGGTGGCGGCCACGCACATGTCGGACTGGCCATCGCCGATTACCAGCACCCGTTTGGCGCTGGGGGTGGACTTGCATTTGCAGTTGCCGGAGGCGGCGCGGCAGGCGTCGCTGGCATGGGGGAAGTCGATGCGCCAACTGTCGTGATCGAGTTGGCGCAGGCGATTGGCGAGGATCGGCAAGAGGCTGACGTAGTTGCGCGCCAGGATCCGTGCGATGCCTTGCTCGATGCCGTCGCTGACCACTTCGAGGGAGGCGCCGAGGCCGATCACATGGTCGACGAAGTCGGGGAAGTCCGGGTCGATCTCGACCGTGTCGAAGAACCCGAGCAGCTCGGACGGTGTGGCCTTGACCAGCGAGAGCTGGCGGCTGAGGCATTCACGGGAACCGATGTCGCCCGCCAGCCACTCGTTTTCGATCGCTTCCCAGCTCGGGTCGGCGAACCGTTGGAGGATGCTGTCGATCACGTCGGTGCGGGTGATGGTCCCGTCGAAATCACACACGATATGCCAGTCAATCATCTGCGTTACCTATCTTGTAAAAAGTGTGCGCCGGGTGTGCTGTCTGCGCTGCACAGGGGGTAAAGCAGGGACTGTGCCAACCGGGTTTGGCCCAGCGGGGCTGGGGTTATGGCGTGTGTTCGTGGCGGCGAAGCTACAATTTTTGTAGGTCGCTACAAACAACATGAGTGCTTGCGCCGGGAGCGCGATCCGGGGATTGATGCGCGCATGTCCCGTTCAAGGAATTGCCTCATGTCGAGGATTACAGTTGCTCTATTCGCCGCGCTGACGTGCCTTTCGGCCAACGTTTCAGCAGACGGCATCACCGGCGAAGCAGGGGTTGGCCTCAGCTATCAGCCGCACGACCCAACCGGCAGCCGTTACGAAACCCGGCCCGTGCCGTACCTCGATCTGGACTGGGGCGATGTCAGCCTGAGCACCGATGACGGGCTGACCTGGGACGCGTTCAACGCAAGTGGCTTCAGCGCCGGGCCGTTCCTGAATTACCTGCCGGGACGGACCTCCAACGGTGAGCTGCAAGGCTTGCGCGATGTGCCGGACATGGGCGAAGTGGGCGGGTTTGTGCAGTACGCGCCGGCTGACTTCTGGCGGGTATTTGCTTCGGT
>NZ_JAHBDD010000032.1:0-48528 GCF_019956155.1 Pseudomonas sp. BF-RE-22
CTGTCAAGCGGTTATTTTCAGAAGTTTTCAAAGTTTCCTTTGCAACTTCAACCACTTGCGCTTCCGATCTCTCGTTAGCGGGAGGCGAATTCTACAGCGTTACTCGCTGCTGTCAACACCTCTTTTTATCCGCTTTCGACCGAGAAGATCGAACCGTCAAAAGAGCCAAACAACACCGCTCTTTCAACTCCTTCTGGGCTTCGATGACCTGAAGCAACTCGCTGTCGAAAACTGCGTAACTCTTTGTTTACCAAGGAGTTTTCCGTTTCGACTGCGCCGGAAGTGGGGCGAATTATAGACTTCCAGAATCTGCCGTCAACACCTAATTATGCTTTTCTTTCAGAAGGTGTCTTTTTAGCTATTAAACGCGGAATTCGACGAGCGACAGGCGGTAACCGCAACACCAATAGCAGTGTGCCTATAGAGGCATAGACAGCCCACTCCTTCAGATCGGCACGCACGATCCACAACATATGCAGCAAGCCAAGACCGAGAACACCATAAGCCAGTCGATGCAGCTTCTTCCAGCCAGCCCCCAGCCGACGTTGACTGTAGCGGTTGGAGGTTATCGCCAACGCCAGCAAACAAAGGAACCCCAGCACACCGACAATAATGTACGGCCGCTTGCGCAACTCGACACCCAGCTGCGACCAATCAAAGCCAAGAATGAACGCTATATAGCCACTCAGATGGAGAACTACATAAGCGAAGCACCACAACCCCAGCTGTCGTCGGACAGCAATCCACCCCGCCCAACCGGTGAGTTTCAGCAAAGGCGTGAAACTCAATGTAATAAGCAGCAGTACAAGCGTCCCCAACCCCAACCGATCAACCAGCACCTTGCCGGGATCCGGCCCCAGCACATCCGCCCAAGCCAGATAGAGCCAAAGCAACGGCCACACCGCAGCAGCGATGAAGACACTCACTCGCCAGAACGGATATCGCATCAGTAGTTCTTCCGCAGATCGAGCCCTGTATATAGAGAAGCAACTTCGTCCGAGTAGCCGTTGAACATCTGCGTGTCACGCACATTGGGCTTGAACAGACCGCTCGGTAAACGACGCTCCCGAGCCTGCGTCCAGCGCGGATGATCGACTGTCGGATTTACGTTGGCATAGAAGCCGTACTCGTCCGCAGCAATGCTTTGCCAGGTGGTTTTCGGTTGCTCGCTGACCAGACTGATCCGCACGATGGATTTGACGCTCTTGAAGCCGTACTTCCACGGCACCACCAGGCGCAGAGGCGCGCCGTTCTGGCTAGGCAACTCACGCCCGTACATGCCCACTGCAAGAATCGCCAACGGATTCATCGCCTCGTCCAGACGCAGCCCTTCTACATAGGGCCAGTCGATCAGGGCAAAACCAGAGCGCTGCCCTGGCATGGTCTTAGGGTCCTGCAGCGTTTCGAAGCGAATGAATTTTGCCTTGGAGGTTGGCTCAACAACATTGAGCAACGCAGAGATGGGAAATCCGATCCATGGAATGACCATCGACCAGGCCTCTACACAGCGAAGACGATAGATACGTTCCTCCAGCTGATAAGGCTTCATGAAGTCCTCCAGCGCATATCGCCCCGGCTTACCCACCTCCCCGTCCACCACCACGCTCCACGGTTCGGTTTTCAGAGAACCGGCGTTGGCGGCCGGATCACCCTTGTCGGTACCGAACTCATAGAAGTTGTTGTAGTGGGTCGCGTCCTTGAACGGCGTGATCACCTCATCCTTGACGGTGACCGCGCCCCACTTGGTAGAAGGCAGTTTTTCGGCAAACCAGGACGGCGCGTTGCCCGCCTCGACATCAGCGTATCGCGCGGCATCGTCAGCACTGGCCCAACGCGGCAAGCTGCTCACAGCCAAGCCGGCAACGGCGGCGCCCAATACATTACGACGAGATAGATAGAGGGATTCAGGCGTGACATCCGACTCATGGCAGTCGGATGACTTGGGGACTTTGATCAGCATGGCAACTCCGCAGCATTGGAGGACAGATGCACCAATAGACTGCGGAGTATGAGGGAAATTACACGCTTTTGTGCCGACGAAGACGTAACAGGTATTGAACCGGGCCAGACGCTGCATAGGCGAGGAAAACCAGCAGCAGGATGCGCGGCGGATCACTGAACACGACGGCAAACACCAGCACCACGGCCAGGATCGCCACGAAAGGTACGCGCCCTTTCAGGTCCAGCTCCTTGAAGCTGTTGTACTTGATGTTGCTGACCATCAGCATGCCGGCGGCCGCAACCATCAGCGCAACCAGGAAAGACATCTTGGAGCCCTGAATACCGTAATCGCTGAACGCCCAGACAATACCCGCAACCACACCCGCCGCAGCCGGACTGGCCAGGCCGATGAAGTAGCGCTTGTCGGCGGTGCCCACCTGGGTGTTGAAACGTGCCAGGCGCAACGCAGCGCCGGCGACATAAATAAAGGCGACCATCCAGCCGACCTTGCCCATATCACCCAAGGCCCAACCAAATGCCAACAGTGCCGGCGCGACACCGAAGGCGACCATATCGGACAGCGAGTCGTACTCGGCACCGAAGGCACTCTGGGTGTTGGTCATACGGGCAACTCGACCGTCGAGACCGTCGAGCACCATGGCGACAAAAATGGCGATCGCGGCAAACGCAAAATACTTGCTCGCGCCAATCGCATCACCTGCACTCAAGGCACTCTGGGCACTCATTGAATTGATGATGGAATAGAACCCTGCGAACAGGTTCGCAGTGGTGAACAGATTCGGCAGAAGATAGATACCACGATGCCGGACTTTACGGCCTTCAGCGTCATGCCCTTCTTCGACGTGTTCATCGATGGGCAGCAGGCTTTCGGCGTCAGAAGCCTGGTTTGGCTCTTCGGGACGTTCGCTCATGGACATTACCTTGCAACGGGGTGGAAAGTTTCGACAGGTGTCTGGGACGACGGTTCGGCCACAAACGATGCAGCTTTATACCAGAACCAGCCTCCTAAACGAAAAAACGCGGCCTAGGCCGCGTTTTCCGTACAAGTGTGCGACTTAGTTTTTGGCTTTGTCGACGATCTTGTTGGCACCGATCCACGGCATCATGGAGCGCAGTTGCTCGCCGATGATTTCGATACCGTGAGCGGCGTTGTTACGACGCTTGGCGGTCATCGAAGGATAGCCGGTTGCGCCTTCGCTGATGAACATCTTGGCGTATTCGCCGTCCTGAATACGTTTCAGGGCGTTGCGCATGGCCTGACGGGATTCGGCGTTGATCACTTCCGGACCAGTCACGTACTCGCCGTATTCAGCGTTGTTGGAGATCGAGTAGTTCATGTTGGCGATACCGCCTTCGTACATGAGGTCAACGATCAGTTTCAGTTCGTGCAGGCATTCGAAGTAGGCCATTTCCGGCGCGTAGCCAGCTTCAACCAGGGTTTCGAAACCGGCTTTGACCAGTTCAACGGTACCACCGCACAGAACGGCTTGTTCGCCGAACAGGTCGGTTTCGGTCTCGTCCTTGAAAGTGGTTTCGATGATGCCGGTACGACCGCCACCAACGCCGGCAGCGTAGGACAGTGCAACGTTTTTGGCGTTGCCGGAAGCATCCTGATAGATAGCGATCAGGTCAGGGATACCGCCGCCTTTGACGAACTCGGAACGCACGGTGTGGCCCGGTGCTTTCGGCGCGATCATGATCACGTCGAGGTCAGCGCGCGGAACAACCTGGTTGTAGTGGATCGCGAAGCCGTGGGAGAAGGCCAGGGTGGCGCCTTTCTTGATGTTCGGCTCGATTTCGTTTTTGTACAGGGAGGACTGGAACTCGTCCGGGGTCAGGATCATGACCAGGTCGGCAGCCGCAACAGCGGAAGCAACGTCGGTCACTTTCAGGCCGTGAGCTTCGGCTTTGGCAACGGTCGCCGAACCTTTACGCAGGCCAACAGTGACGTCAACGCCGGAGTCTTTCAGGTTGCACGCTTGAGCGTGGCCTTGGGAACCGTAACCGATGATGGCAACTTTCTTGCCCTGGATGATCGACAGGTCGCAGTCTTTATCGTAGAAAACTTTCATGAATTTCCCCTATATATCCAGGCCGTTCAGGCCATTCGCTAATTTGGTTTAGATGCTGAGTACTTTGTCGCCGCGAGCAATACCGGTTACGCCGCTGCGGACGGTTTCCAGGATCGACGCGGTGCCGATGGACTGAATGAAGCTGTCGAGCTTGTCGCTGGTACCGGTCAATTGAACGGTATACACGCTAGCGCTGACATCAACGATCTGCCCACGGTAAATATCGGTGGTGCGCTTGATCTCGGCGCGCTGGGCGCCGGTGGCCTTGACCTTGACCAGCATCAGTTCGCGCTCGATGTGAGCACTTTCCGACAGGTCGACCAGTTTGACCACTTCGATCAGCTTGTTCAGGTTCTTGGTGATCTGCTCGATGATCTCATCGTGACCAACGGTGGTCAGCGTCAGACGCGACAAGGTCGGGTCTTCGGTTGGCGCCACGGTCAGGCTTTCGATGTTGTAGTTGCGCTGCGAGAACAGGCCGACTACACGCGACAGAGCACCGGGTTCGTTTTCCAGAAGCAAGGAAATAATGTGCCGCATGATTAAGTACGCTCCGTCTTGCTCAGCCACATATCGCGCATGGAGCCGTCTTTGATTTGCATCGGATAGACGTGCTCGCTGGTGTCGACCGCAATATCGATGACCACCAGGCGATCCTTCATGGCGAATGCTTCTTCCATCTGCGACTTCAGATCTTTCGAGTCGGTGATGCGCACGCCGACATGGCCATACGCCTCTGCCAGCTTGACGAAGTCAGGCAACGATTCCATGTAGGAGTGCGAGTGACGGCTACCGTAGCTCATGTCCTGCCACTGACGAACCATACCCAGAACGCCGTTGTTCAGGATGACGATTTTGACCGGCAAACCATATTGCAGACAGGTGGACAGTTCCTGAATGTTCATCTGGATACTGCCCTCGCCCGTTACGCAGGCGACGTCGGCATCCGGAAAGCTCAACTTGATACCCATGGCCGCCGGGAAACCGAAGCCCATGGTGCCCAGGCCACCGGAGTTGATCCAGCGGTTCGGCTTGTTGAACTTGTAGTACTGCGCCGCGAACATTTGGTGCTGACCCACGTCGGAGGCAACAAAGGCATCGCCCTTGGTCACTTCGCACAGGGTTTCGATCACGGTCTGCGGCTTGATGACACTGCCGTCGCCCTTGTCGTAAGGGAACAGGCCGCGATCACCGCGCCACTCATCAACTTGCTTCCACCAACTGGCAACGGACTCCTTGTTCGGGGTCTCGCCGATTTCCTTGAGGATCGCGACCATTTCGGTCAGGACGCTTTCCACCGGACCAACGATCGGCACGTCGGCCTTGATGGTCTTGGAGATCGAAGCCGGGTCGATGTCGATGTGAATGATCTTGGCATTCGGGCAGAACTTCGACGCGCCGTTGATGACACGATCGTCGAAGCGTGCGCCGACTGCGAGGATCACGTCAGCATGGTGCATCGCCAGGTTGGCGGTGTAGCTGCCGTGCATGCCGAGCATGCCGATGAACTGACGGTCGGTGCCAGGGTAGGCACCCAGACCCATCAGGGTATTGGTCACTGGCAGGTTGAGCATCTTCGCCAACTCGGTCAGCGGCGCGGAGCCGCCACCGAGAATCACACCGCCGCCTGCGTACATCACAGGGCGCTTGGCCGCCAGGAGCATTTCGGCTGCCTTGCGGATTTGTCCGGAGTGACCGCGAACGGCCGGGCTGTAGGAACGCAGCTTGGCTTTTTTCGGGAAGATGTATTCGAACTTCTCGGCCGGGTTGGTCATGTCTTTCGGGATATCGACAACGACCGGACCAGGACGACCGGATTGCGCCAGGTAGAACGCTTTCTTCATGACTTCCGGGATTTCCGACGCGTGCTTGATCATGAAGCTGTGCTTCACGATCGGCCGGGAGATACCGATCATGTCGGTTTCCTGGAACGCATCGGTGCCAACCATGTTGCTAGGCACCTGGCCGGAAATGACCACCATCGGAATGGAGTCCATGTAGGCCGTGGCAATACCGGTAATGGCGTTGGTTGCGCCCGGGCCGGAGGTCACCAGTACCACACCGGCTTTACCGGTGGCACGGGCGTAGCCGTCAGCCATATGGGTCGCAGCCTGCTCGTGGCGAACCAGGATGTGGGTCACTTCCGGTTCTTTGAACAGGGCATCGTAAACATGAAGAAGAGCACCACCCGGGTACCCGTAGATGTACTTGACGCCTTCGTCACGCAAAAAGCGGACGAGCATCTCACCGCCAGATAAAAGCTCCACGTTGTTCACCTCTAAAACGCCAGAATACCGCCCACATACAAGAGGACGGGTCTTAATAGGTTTACTTCTCGGCAGAGCATGAGCGACGGTGGTCGCCGACTACGTCAGCACTGACTGAGCAAGTATTGGGATCGTCCCAAGTGTTGCGGGGCTTTCCCACCCAGCGCGAGGTAACGCGTTGCGGGTGTAACAGGTCGGCGCGGATGTGCGCCTCATGATCTGCCGAGTGGGTCTGCTTCTGGCAGTCCCTCTACAGCGGACTTTGGATTCTTCTGTTTCGTCCCCTGCAAGTCAAGTCGTCAATGTGCTTTATTGAAGTAAGCACATGAGAAAGCAAGAAAAAACCGCTAAACAGCAACTGTGTTAGCTTCAATTGCGCAACCCAATACAAGGAAATGGCATGCGAACGTTTTTCCTGACCGCCAGCCTGCTGATCGCCATCAGCCCTTTGTGCATGGCCGCTCAGATTTACACGTGGGTCGATGAACAAGGCGTTACCCACTTCGATGCGCAGCCGCCCCAGGGCCGGGAAGCCAAGACCGTGGTCACGCCCTCCCCTGCAAACAAGCCGGCTACGCTGCCCCGCAGTAATGCCATTGGCGATCAACAGGCCATCGATAAGAGCGTTAAAAAACAGGTCGCCGAGCAGCAAGCGCAGCTAAAGGTATTCTGCGAGCAGGCGCGGACGAACCTGGCTCAACTGCAGAACAATCCGCGGATACGGGAGGATGTCGAGGGTGAGATGCGCCGCCTGACCGACGAGCAACGTCAGGAACGGACTGCTGAAGCGCAAAGACAGATCGCTGAAAACTGCCAGTAGGAGCCGAGCTTGCTCCGGGCGGCATTCCGACGAAGGCGGCCTAACATTCAAAAGATATGTTGAATGTTAGGCCGCCTTCGCGAGCAAGCTCTGCTCCTACAGGAGAGCGGGGTCAGCGGGAGGCGGTGATCAGTTGGTCGAACTCTTTGAGCAGCACCTGCAACTGCCGATCCTTGCCCTGGACATTGCGGCTGGCGAAGACCATTTCCGCCATCTCCTGAATGCCCGAGGCATTGGGCAACGGCAAATCCTGCTCGAGGATCGCTTTCATGCGCGGCAGGAAAATCCATTGCAGCCACTGCTCGAAATCCAGCGTATCGACCGAGAACGGCTCGACACTGGACAGCGCTTCAACCGATGGCGAGACCTCGTCCCACCACCCCTGAACCCGCAACTCGCGCTCGATCAACAACAGCTGCTCGGCAATTTTCGGAAAGCGTGCGTCCATCACAGCGAAACCTTGGCCTTCTGACGGGCCAGTGCAGCGCCAGCGGAATCACCCTGCTTATCACGTGCCTGACCGATCAATTCCCACAGACTGGCCTGAAGTGCCGGACGCCCATTGGCGAGGGTTAGACCACGACGAGCGAACTGCTCGGCTTGTGCCGCATCACCTTGGGCCATGCGAACCTGCGCCAGACGATAAAGCACTTGCGGCTCGCGCGGTGCAACACGCTGGGCGCGCTCCAGACTGGAAGAAGCACCGTTGAGGTCACCGCCAGCCTGTTGCTGCTGAGCAGTGGTCAGCAGCGCCAATACCGGACCGTCCAGTTGTTCATCGGCTGACAGGCCACCGACGCTCGACGAAGGAATCCCGCTCGGTGTCGATGGCATGCTGTAGCTGCCCTGATTGATCGGGGCCGACTGGACTGGCGAAGTGTCGATCGGACCCGAAGTGATCGGGCCTGGCGTAATCGGCGAAGTGCTGATCGGTGCCGATGCAACTGCACCGCCACCCGGCACCATCACCACGACGCCGGTGTCACCTTGCGGGATCGCCTGGGTCTGGGATTGCACAGGACGTTTAACCGTCGTTTGACGAAAACCACCATTGGCCGAAACACGCTCACTGTTGGAAACGGCGCTGCCGGAATCCACAACCGGAATCGAACCACGCTGTACGCTGGAGCAACCGCTGAGCAAAGCCACGGCGGCAACCGCTGGAATCAACCATTTGTTCACTTGAAACCCTCTTTGCTTAATTCATCCAGCCCTTGACCCAATCCATCACCGTTTCACCGTTAACAGGGCTTTCGCCACCGCAAGCAGCGCCGGGAGGCGGTTCGCTGCCGCGAATATACGGCATCTGCACGGCGCCTGGGCAGTTGGCATCAGAGCCTTGTCCGGTATGTGAATCGACCCAGGCCTGAACCACATTATCCGGCTGCGGCATGTCCAGCGGCAACGGATCAGCCTTGCGCATGAAACTGGTCCAGACCTGCAACGCGCCAGTGGCACCGGTAAACGGGGTCTTGCCGTTGTCATCGCGACCCAGCCACACCACCGCCAGCAAGTCCTGACTGAAACCGGCGAACCAGCTGTCTCGCGAATCGTTACTGGTACCGGTCTTGCCCGCCAGCGTCAGGGTTTTCGGTAACACGTTGTAAACCGAACTGCCGGTGCCTTCGCGCATGACCCGCTGCATGGCACTCTGGATCAGGTAAATGGACGCCGGATCGAAACGCTGCTGAATCTGGAACGGATAGCGCTTGAGCGGCTCGCCTTCCGCCGTCAGCACGCTACGAATCCCGCGCATCGGCGTATTGAAGCCACCGTTGGCGAGGGTCTGGTACATGGTCGCCACTTCGATCGGGGTCATGCCGCCGGCACCCAGCAGCATCGACGGGAATGCCGGAAACTCGCGACTCACCCCCAGTCGAGCCAGCGTCTTCAAGACATTCGGCACGCCCACCGCCAACCCGAGACGCGCGGTCGACAGGTTGTAGGAGTGCGCCAGCCCTTGATAAAGGAAAACAGTGCCATGGGAGCGGCGATCATAGTTTTGCGGTTTCCAGACCTGCCCATCCGCGCCTTTTACCGAGAAGGATTCGTCTGACAGCCAACTGGTCAACGTGTACTGGCTAGGTTTCTCAAGGGCTGTCAGATAAACCGCCGGTTTGATCAACGAACCGATCGGTCGCACAGCATCCAGCGCCCGGTTGAAACCGGCGAAGCTCGCCTGGCGACTGCCGATCATGGCCTGGACTTCACCGGTTTCCGGGTTGGTCACGACCATCGCTGCTTCAACGTCATCGGAGCCTTTGCGACCGGACAAGCGCTTGAACGTATCGTTGACCGACGCTTCAGCTTTCATCTGCAAAATAGGATCGAAACTGGTGAAGATCCGCAGGCCTTCTTCGGTCAAGTCTTCGTCGCGATAGTCTTCGCGCAGTTGACGTTTAACCAGGTCGAGAAACCCAGGGAACGAACTGTCGGCCAGTTTGCCGCGCGTCGTCACGCCCAAAGGCATTTTCTTCGCCGCCGCGACCTGCTCGGCGGAGGCGACGCCTTGCTGCTCAAGCACATCGAGCACCAGGTTGCGCCGCTCGAGCGCCCGTTCCGGATTGCGACGCGGGTTGTAATAGGACGGTCCCTTGACCATGCCCACCAGCATCGCGACTTGATGCAGTTTCAGCTCGGACAACGGCTGCCCGAAGAAGAACTGGCTGGCGAGACCGAAACCGTGCACCGCGCGCTGGCCATCCTGACCGACGAACACTTCATTGAGGTAAGCCTCAAGAATCTCCCGCTTGTCGTAATGCAGCTCAAGCAGCATCGCCATCATGGCTTCGGTGAGTTTGCGGCTCAGGCTGCGTTCGCTGGTCAGGTAGAAGTTCTTGACCAACTGTTGCGTCAGGGTACTGCCGCCCTGGGTCATCTTGCCGCCAGAGGTGTTGACCCAAATGGCGCGGACAATCGACTTCGGCGACACGCCCCAGTGGCTATAGAAGTCCCGGTCTTCTACAGCGACCAGGGTTTCCAGCAGATACGGCGGCACCTGATCGATGTTGATCAGAATGCGGTCTTCGAGATTCTTCGGATAAATCCCGCCGATCAGCAGCGGTTCCAGCCGCACCACAGAAAGCTTCGAACCGTTGGTCGCCGAAAGTTCAGCCACGTAGTCGCCGGAGAAGCGCACGCGCACGGGCTGGGCGTTCTCCATGCCTTCATAGAACTGGAAACCACGGGTATTCAAGTCAACGGTGTTGCCGTTGACCGATGCTGCGCCGGGGCCGTTGCTCACGCTTTCGCGGCGATAGCCCAGGGCGTCGAGCTCGGTGAGGAAGTCTTCCTTGCTCAGCTTCTGGCCGGTGAACAGCTCGAGCGGGCGCGCATACACCTTGGCCGGGATAGTCCAGCGCTTGCCGGAGAACTTCTCCTGGACAATAGCGTCGAGGTAAACCGCGAACCCGGCGAGCACCACAAGGCCGACCAGACTGAGTTTAAGGGCCCAGCCCAGCCAAGGGCGCAGGCCCCTGGAAGGTGGTTTTTTGGGGGTACGGGGGGATCGAGTACGAGTCATGGCGCCGGATTATACGCACTTTATTCATACTCAACAGGAGCCCGCCGAGGTTTGCGTCGGGCGGACTTGCGGCCATAATGGCGGCCGTGAATTTTCCCAGACTCTGAAGGAACGCCTGTGAGCCAGCCCCTGATCGCCGCCCTGCAAAACCCGGCCCTTTACCCGCATCCGGTAGACGGGTTCCAGCTCATCGAAACCCACATCTCCTGGGTCATTCTCACAGGCGCTTTCGCTTATAAAGTGAAGAAGCCCGTCAACTTCGGCTTCCTCGACTTCACCAGCCTCGATGCCCGCGAGCATTTCTGTGGTGAAGAACTGCGCCTGAACCAGCGCCTGACCAATGATTTGTATCTCGAAGTGTTGCCGATTACCGGCAGCGCCGAAGCGCCACAACTGGGCGGCGACGGCCCGGTCATCGAATACGCGCTGAAAATGCGTCAGTTCCCACAGAGCCAACTGCTCAGCACACTGCAAGCCAACGGCGAATTGACCACCGCGCACATCGACGAGATGGCCGCACAGATTGCGCAATTCCACCTCACCGCACCAAAAGTGCCTGCGGAACACGAAGCCGGCACGCCGGACAGCGTCATGGCGCCAGTGCGGCAGAACTTCGAGCAGATCCGCCCGTTCCTGAGTGACAAGGCGGACCTGCTGCAACTCGATGCCTTGCAAGCCTGGGCCGAAAGCAGCTTCGAACGCCTCAAGCCACTGTTTGCCCAGCGCAAGGCCGAGGGGTTCATCCGCGAGTGTCACGGTGACATCCATCTGGGCAACGCCACCGTGATCGATGGCAAGGTCGTGATCTTCGACTGCATCGAATTCAACGAGCCGTTCCGCTTCACCGACGTCTATGCCGACACCGGCTTCCTGGCGATGGACCTTGAAGACCGTGGCCTGAAGAGCCTGGCCCGTCGCTTTATCAGCCAATACCTGGAGTTGACCGGCGATTACCAGGGCCTGGAACTGCTGAACTTCTATAAAGCCTACCGTGCGCTGGTTCGCGCCAAGGTCAGCCTGTTCAGCATGCCGGCCGAGGCCGACCCGGTGCAGCGCGCTACTACCCTGCGCCAGTACCGCAACTATGCAAACCTGGCGGAAAGCTACAGCACCATTCCTTCGCGCTTCATGGCCATCACCCACGGCGTTTCCGCTGTTGGCAAAAGCCACGTGGCCATGCGCCTGGTGGAAGCGCTGGGCGCAATTCGCCTGCGCTCCGACGTCGAGCGCAAACGCCTGTTCGGCGAACAAACTGTCGCCAACGATCCGCAAGCCGGCATTTATAGCGCCGACGCCAGCGCCGCAACCTACACTCGCCTGCATGAAATCGCCGCGGTCATCCTGCGCGCCGGTTTCCCGGTGGTAGTCGATGCCACTTACCTCAAGCGCGACCAGCGCGACGGCGCGGCGAAAATTGCCGAAGCCACCGGCGCGCCGTTCCTGATCCTTGATTGCAACGCGCCACAAGCGGTGATCGAAAGCTGGCTGGCCCTGCGCCAGACAGACAAAAAGGATCCATCCGACGCCAACCTGGCCGTTATCGAAGCGCAGCAAGCCAATCGTGAAGCCCTGACGCCAGAAGAGATTCTGTGCAGCAAACGCGTGCAGACCAATGAAAGCGGGACCCTCGACACCGTCGTTGCGCAAATTCGCCAACGCCTGCCGGGCCTGTAAGAAAGTATTTCAGCCGTGGAGCCTTCGCTGGCTTCACGGCTGTCAAATAGTGGCACTATACTGGCGTCATAAAACCAACAGGTGATGTGACATGAGCCAGCCGAAACTTCTCGACACCCCGCTTTATGCCTTACTGCACAAAGACGACATCACAGGTTTCAACAACGAACGTCCAAAAGACGGACCTATCGACATGGTCGGTGGTGACTTCCGAGGCCTGGACCTGCGTGAACTGAATGCCGACGGCATCGACTTTACCGATGCTTACTTCCGCTCTGCCGACTTGCGCGGCATCGATTTCAGCAACTCAAACCTGGAAGGCGCAAGCCTGGCCCACGCGCAGATCTCCGGCGCCTACTTTCCACGAGAGCTGAGTGCCGACGAAATTCTGATGTCGATGAATTTCGGTACACGCCTGCGTTATCGAACCCGTTAAAAACGACCGATAACTGACATGTCCAGTGCTCAGCCTTGGCGCCCCCCGCCTTGCGCTGGACTGTGGGTGTTTTCAGCTTGAGAACTTGACGCCCTTCCGCCTTTTCCTACCTTGCTCGCGTATTTTTACGCTGCACATCGGAGTCGCTTCTTAGAAGCATTTGCTCCGAAACCGACCAAACAATCACGCTTTTCCTACTGATGGCTACACTCCTCAGAAGCTTGCCCACGCACCGTTCGGCCGTCGCAAGGAGGCTTGATGAATGATGAACTGCAGCACCTGAAGAATCTTGGCAAGACATCGGCGCAGTGGCTGCATGCCGTGGGCATCCACAGCGCCTCGGACTTGCGTCGCCTGGGGGCGGTGGATGCCTATCGGGCTGTGCGCACGCGCGGGTTCCGGGCATCCAAGGTGTTGTTATATGCGATCGAAGGCGCGCTGATGGATGTGCATTGGAACGACATCCCCGCCGAGCGCAAGGAAGCCCTGAATAAACAGTTGGAAGCGATCTCGTCACGCCACAAGAATTGAACGGGAGCGAAGGAGAGTTTCTCAGCCTCACTCAAAGCAATCCGAAGATCGCCCACAGCCTGATCGAGAGCGTGGACCGACGCATTGACCTGCTGAACAAGCACACCACGCAGCTGAGTTCATCAGGAATGTAGTCTGAAGCCCAATGATTTCGGGGCTTCTCGCCAAGCAACTGACAATTTTCGAGGAAATGAAAAATCAGCGGTTGACTTGGTAATGAGAATCGCTATGATTATCACAACTGGTCGCGAGACTGGTCGATATTTGAAAAGCCCTTGGTTCGGACTCTCAGATATCTCCTCATCAGGCTAATCACGGTTATTTGACCCGGCTCTTGCCGGGTCTTTTTTTGCCTGAGCAAAAGTCCCCCGGCAAAACCGATCCCCTGTAGGAGCCGGCTTGCTGGCGATGGCGGGTTATCAGTCAACGCATTTAGTGACTGACCCATCGCCATCGCCAGCAAGCCGGCTCCTACAGGGGGATCTGTTGCCGTTGCTTAGGGTTTTGATTCTGGCTGGCCCTTGCGCATCTCTGCACAGTAATCCGGCGCCGGCGTGGCAGGCGTGTACCAGACGTAATCGGCCATCGCCGCTGTGACTTCGCCGCCCTGCTGCGCCAGCATTAAAACCACGGGCACTTCGGGCGCTCCCAGATCAAGCGCATGGATCGGCACACCGACATCCTTTCGCGCGTGGTAAGCGCCGGCGAACAGCAATGAAGGGGTGGGTGCAGCCAACAGCCGTTCGGCCATGCGCCGGTCACGTTGCTGCTGGACGGCGAGCATCGCCGGCATTTGCGATTCGGGCAGCAGGCCACAATGGGAACCGCTGATCTGTGCCAGTAACTCATCCTTGACCGACATGGCATTGGAGCGAGCGCCGCTTAATGTCGGCGGCCGGGCGTAAAAAGCACGCACCTCGACTGTGTCCAGATTGGCGGCCAGCAGCGGATACGGTTGGGCCAGGGCGAAACGAACGATCGGCCCATACAGATTCCAGTCCCAGCCAGGTTGCCAGGCTAATGCACCAGGCAAATCCGAGGGCAGCGTCGAGGCGTGGCGAACGTCATCGACACGCAGCTGTTGATCCGGCGTGAGCATTTCCAGCAGCAGGCTGCCTTGCGGGCGCCGCTCTCCCAGCGCCTGCAATAACCAGCGTTGCAGTTCATGGTGATCGCGATTGTCATGCTGCTCCCCCACGATCAGTCGCGACGGCTTGGCCAGACGCGCCAGCAGTTCCTGCGCCGTCAGCGTCTGACCACTGCGCAAGTCGCGAATCTCGCCGGTGACCGGCGGCGTCGAAACATGCTGACAAGCACTCAGCATCAGCACCGCCAGAATCACCATCACACGCATACCCACACCCTCTATCAATGACTCAGCGGGCGATGATCAGCGGATGCCCACGCTCCGGGTGCTGCTGCACCAAGACGTCCAGCCCGAATACCGCCTTGAGCGGTTCCGGACGCAACACTTGCTCCGGGGTATCGAGCGCGACCGGCCGCCCGCCTTCGAGCAGTAACAGGCGATCACAATAGCGCGCCGCCAGGTTCAGATCATGCAGGATCACCAACACGGACGCGCCGCGATCGGCGAACTCGCGCACCGCTTGCAAGGTGGTGTGTTGATGCAGCGGATCAAGCATCGAAGTCGGCTCGTCGAGCAACAGCGTTTGCCCCGCCTCGCCCGGCCAGAGTTGCGCCAGCACCCGCGCCAGATGCACCCGCTGGCGTTCGCCGCCGGACAACGCCAGATAGCTGCGACCACTCAAATGCCCGGCATCGGCGGCCTGCAATGCGGCGGCGACGATTTCGTCATCGCGGACCCGGCCGGTCTGGTGTGGCAAGCGCCCCATGCCGACGACTTCCTCGACGCGAAAGGCGAAGTTCAAGGTCGATACTTGTGGCAACACCGCCAGGCGTTGCGCTCGTTGCGCGCCGGTCCAGTCACGCAACTCGCGCTCATCGAGCCACACGCTGGCGTGATCAGCCTGCAACTCGCCGCACAAGGCACCCAGCAACGTGCTTTTGCCCGCACCGTTAGGTCCCAGCACGCCAAGGACCTCTCCCGGTTTGAGTTCAAGCGTAATATCCATCAGGACAATCTTGCGGCCTCGGCGGATGTGCAGATTTTGCGTTCGCAACATCAGGCACGCCCTCGCAGCATTAGATAAAGAAAGACCGGCGCACCGATCATCGCGGTGACGATTCCGATCGGCAGCTCCGCCGGCGCCAAGGCCAGTCGCGCCACCAGATCCGCGAACAACAGGAGACTGGCACCCGCCAGCACCGAGGCCGGCAGCAACACCCGATGATCGGGACCGGCCAGCAGACGCACCAGATGCGGCACCACCAGCCCGACAAAGCCGATCATCCCCGCCGCCGCCACTGCCGCGCCGACGCCCAACGCCGTGCAAAACACCAACTCACGCTTGAGCTTTTCGACGTCGATGCCCAGGTGCCCGGCCTCCGACTCTCCCAGCAACAACGCATTCAACGCCTTGGCGCGACGCGGCAACCACAGCGCCACGCCGGCACTGATCAACAGTAACGGCCAGAGTCGCGAATAACTGGCACCGTTCAGACTGCCCAGATTCCAGAAGGTCAGCGTTCGCAAAGTCGTGTCGTCTGCCAGGTAAGTAAACAGCCCCACGACCGAGCCGGCCAGCGCCGTCAAAGCGAGACCCGCCAACAGCATGGTTGCGACATCGGTTTGCCCGTTGCGCCGACCCAGTCGATACACCATCGCTGTCACGCCGAGCCCGCCGAGAAACGCGCACAGCGATAAAAGGTACGGCCCGAGGAATTCCGGCAACCCACCAAACGCCGAGCCGCCGACAATTGCGATGGCCGCGCCTAATGCCGCGCCACCAGAAACGCCCACCAACCCCGGATCGGCCAATGGGTTGCGAAACAAACCCTGCATCGCCACACCCGACAATGCCAGCACACCACCCACCGCCAATCCCAACAAGGTACGCGGCAGGCGAATCTGCCCGAGGATCAGCTCGGCCTGCTCCAGTCCGTCAGGCGCAAAGGGCAGGCCGATCATGCGTAACGCTGCACGCAAGGTATCGAGCAACGGCAGGCTCACCGGACCGAGCGCCAACGACAGCCAGATCGCCAGCAAACACAGCAGGCTCAGGCCGATGAACAACGCCCGGGGTTTTACCAGGACGATCATTGAGCAGCAGTGCCGGGATAGAAACCGTCACTGATCTTTTTCAACGCCTCGGGCAATCGCGGGCCAAGCCCACCCACCAGCAGCGTGGGATCGAGTTCCATGACTCGTCCGTCCTTGGCGGCGCGGGTGGAAGACAGAATCGGGTTCTCCTTGAACAGCGCTGCGCGCGCCGCTTCACCGGTCAATGCGCGGTCGGCGAACACCAGCACTTCGGGGTCCAGGCTGATCAAGGATTCATTGGAAAAAGGTTTGTAACCGGTGTGCGTCGCCAGGTTGTGCCCACCGGCCTTCTGGATCAGCCAATCAGCAGCGGTGTCCTTGCCTGCGATAAGAGGCTTGCCGCCCGCATGACCGAGCAGCACCAGCACACCCGGTGAGGGCTGTGTCAGCTGCGCATTGGTGACCCGAACCTTTTGCTGATCGAGCTGCTGTTGATAGCCCTGGAACAGTTGCGCAGCCTTGTCCTCGGCGCCGAGCAATTTGCCCAACTGCTGCAAGTTAGCGTGCAACGTCGGCAGGTCCGGCTGAGCCGAGAACAGTTCGACTTGCACCCCCGCCGTGCGAATCTGCGAAATCACCGGCGGCGGCCCCATTTCTTCGGTGCCGACCAGGATCTGCGGGCGTAAGCTCAAGATGCCCTCCGCCGACAGCTGCCGCTGATAACCGATGCTCGGTAACGCCTTGAGCGATTCCGGGTGCTGGCTGGTGGTGTCGACACCGACCAGTTTCGATTCGCCGCCGAGCGCGCTGACCCACTCCGACAAGGCCCCACCGGCGCTGACCCAGCGTTGTGGCAACTCGGCCGCTGCGGCGTGGTGGCTGACGAGAAGTCCGGCACAGAGCGCAGCAACGCGGGTACTCAGGCGCATAAACAGCTTCCTTTAATGGTTTTCCCAGGCATTGAAGTGACAGGCCAAGTATCCTCGGCATCCGGCACCTGCACCCGACGGGCGAAGCGGCCATTTGATAATTGTTTGCATTTGAACGTCAAGCTCGGACATATCCAGTCACGAGCCGCCGCACTTGAGGATAGACATGAAGTTTCTTTGCGCAGGCGCTGAGCTGGCCGAATCCAGCAGCCGCGGTTTCGAAATCGACGGCGAGAAGCTATTCGCCGTACGCCGGAACGGTCAGGTCTATGTCTATATCAACCGTTGCCCGCACCGTGGCGTCGGGCTGGAATGGACACCCGATCGGTTTCTCGACCCCAGCAACAGCCTGATCCAGTGCGCCACCCACGGCGCACTGTTCCTGATCGAAGACGGCGAGTGCGTCGCCGGCCCATGCGCCGGGCAATCCCTGACCACAGTTGAAAGTCGCGAAGACGCTCAAGGAATCTGGGTCAGCCTCTAACCGTTGAGCAACACCTCCAGACGCCGCTCGACCCGCATTTCCTCGTGGGTCAACCGCACGCCGTAAGCCAGGACTTCAACACCGCACGCCACCGCTTCTCGCAAAGCGGCCGCGTAGGCCGAATCGATTTCCTCAGCAGGACGCACGGCATCGATGCCGGTGAGGTTCACGCAATACAACTGCACCGCGCGAATCCCGTCCCGCGCCAGATGCGCCAGTTCCCGCAAATGCTTGGCACCACGCTGGGTGACCGCATCGGGAAACGCCGCCACCGATGAGCCATCGAAGCCCAACGTGACACTTTTGACTTCCACATACGCCGGCCCGCTTGGGTAATCGAGGCGAAAGTCGATGCGACTGTTCTCCTGCCCGTAGGCCACTTCGCGTTTCAGTTCAGTGAAGCCGTTGAGCTCAATAATGACGCCGCCCCGCAGTGCTTCCTCAATCAAACCGTTGGCTCGCCCGGTGTTCACGCAGAACAACCGTCCTTGAGGGGTTTCGCCGATTTCCCAGGTGCCGGGTAATTTTCGCTTGGGATCATTGGAGCGACTGAACCAGACCTGCCCGCCCTCCACCTGACAATTGAGCATCGAGCCGGTGTTCGGGCAGTGAATGGTCAGCAACTCGCCGTGAACGGTTTCGATATCGGCGAGAAAACGCTTGTAACGTCGGATCAGTCGACCTTCTTCGAGGGGAGGATTGAACTGCATCAGCCTTGCCAGCTCTTCAAGCCGCGAGCGATGCGTTCGACCGCTTCCTGCAAACGCGGAAGGCTTTGGGTGTAGGCAAACCGCACGTGGTGGCCGGCCTGAAAACGCCCGAAGTCGAGGCCCGGCGTAATCGCCACGTGTTCGGTTTCAAGGAAATGCCGACAGAACGCGAAGGCATCGCCGCCGAACTTGCTGATATCGGCATACAAATAGAACGCGCCTTCGGGCTCAACGGCGATGCCGAAACCCAACTCTCGCAGTGCAGGCAGCAGGAAATCCCGGCGCCGACCAAACTCGGCGCGACGCTCTTCAAGAATGGCGATGGTCGCAGGCTCGAAACAGGCCAGTGCGGCATGTTGAGCCATGCTCGGGGCGCTGATGTAGAGGTTCTGTGCGAGTTTTTCCAGTTCGCCGACCGCCGCTTCCGGCGCCACCAGCCAACCGAGTCGCCAGCCGGTCATGCCGAAATACTTTGAAAAACTATTCAGCACGAAGGCGCTGTCATCGACTTCCAGCACGCTGGTGGCATCGGTGCCGTAAGTCAGGCCGTGATAGATCTCGTCCACCACCAGATGGCCATGCCGCGCCTTGATCGCGGTCGACAGGCCCGCCAGCTCATCGCGGGTCAGGAGGGTCCCGGTCGGGTTGGCCGGCGACGCCACCAGCGCGCCGACGCTGTCGTGATCCCAATGACGGTCGATCAAGTCCGGTGTCAGTTGGTAACGCACCTCCGGACCGACAGGAACAAGCTGCGCCGCGCCTTCCACCAACCGCAGGAAATGCCGGTTGCAGGGGTAACCCGGGTCCGCCAGCAGCCAGTGTTTGCCCGGATCCACCAGCAACGCACTGGCCAGCAGCAACGCGCCGGAACCGCCGGGGGTGATGAGGATTCGCCGCGGATCGATGTTCAAACCGTAACGCTGCTGATAGAAGCTGGATATGGCCTCCCGCAGCTCGGGAATGCCACGGGCGGCGGTGTAACGGGTTTTCCCCGCCGTCAGCGCGGCCTGGCCGGCCTGGATGATCGGCTCGGCGGTGGTGAAATCCGGTTCGCCGATTTCCAGGTGGATCACATCGTGGCCGGCAGCTTGCAGTTCATTGGCCCGCGCCAGCAGCGCCATGACATGGAACGGTTCGATCGCGCGACTGCGGGCACTGTAGGACTGAGCCATTAGCCTTCCTTCAACAGGGTAAAAAAACCGATTCTACCCAAGCGCAGGAACGAGCGAGAACCTAAAGCGGTCAGACGCGTTAAGACCTTGGCCACAAACGACCCATGCGAGTGCGCAAGGTTTGACTAAAATCATTAATTGATCAGGTCTCCAGCACCACCGGTCAAGGCTTTGCAATCATTTGCAAGCCCTTCGGGCCACTACCTCGACATCCGGGAGTAGCGCGGCCCGATTTGATCTGGTAAGTTCGCCCGCTTGCAGCCGCAGGGCCGGCAGGTGTCGGTGATGGAGCAATCCTGCGCAGATGGATTACAAGAGTAGAGGCGGTCCATTTCATGCCCACCCAAGCAAAGCAGCAAAATCAGTCGATCAGCGGCTTCGAACCCTACAAAGAAGTTAAGGGCGAGGAGTACATGGGCAAACCCATGCGCGCTCACTTCACCAAGATCCTGAACAAGTGGAAACAGGACTTGATGCAGGAAGTCGACCGCACGGTTGATCACATGAAAGACGAGGCGGCCAACTTCCCTGACCCGGCAGACCGTGCCAGCCAGGAAGAAGAATTCAGCCTTGAATTGCGCGCCCGTGACCGCGAGCGCAAGTTGATCAAGAAGATCGACAAGACGCTGCAATTGATCGAAGACGAAGAATATGGCTGGTGCGAGTCCTGCGGCGTCGAGATCGGCGTCAAGCGACTGGAAGCACGCCCTACCGCCGACATGTGCGTTGACTGTAAGACCCTGGCGGAAATCAAGGAAAAGCAAGTCGGCAAGTAATTGCGACTTGAACGAAGAACGGAGCGTGCGAACGCTCCGTTTTTGTTTCTGATATTTGCTGATGTGTATTGCGTCTTCGGAATCGCCTTCGCGAGCAAGCTTCGCTCCTACAAAGGCCGGCGCAATCTCCTGTAGGAGCGAAGCTTGCTCGCGAAGGCGGCTTCAAGCCATGCTCGAAACGATTGGACAGCCTGAAATCGCCTTATGACCGCCATCGCCCCCGCCTATATCGGACGCTTCGCCCCCACGCCAAGCGGCCATCTGCATTTCGGTTCGCTGGTCGCAGCGCTGGCCTCGTACCTCGACGCGCGCTCGGTGGGCGGGCGCTGGTTGATGCGCATGGAAGACCTTGATCCGCCACGGGAAGAACCCGGTGCCCAAGCGGCCATTCTCAAGGCGCTGGAAAGCTACGGTTTCGAGTGGGACGGCGAAATGGTCCGACAGAGCGACCGGCACGACGCCTACGCCGAAGTGCTCAATCGCCTGTTCAATCACGGCCTGGCCTACGCTTGCACGTGCTCGCGCAAACAACTGGAGCCGTATCACGGCATTTATCCGGGTTTGTGTCGCAATGCGGGCCATGGCACTGAAGATGCCGCCATTCGCTTGCGCGTGCCTGAGCTGGAATACCATTTCATCGACCGCGTGCAGGGCGAGTACCGCCAACACCTGGGGCGGGACGTCGGTGATTTCGTGATCCGCCGCCGCGACGGGCTCTATGCCTATCAACTGGCGGTAGTGCTCGATGATGCCTGGCAAGGCATCACCGACATCGTCCGTGGCGCCGACCTGCTGGACTCCACGCCACGTCAGCTCTATCTGCAGGAACTGCTGGGTTTTTCGCAACCGCGCTATCTGCACATCCCGTTGATTACCCAGCCTGACGGCAACAAGCTCGGCAAGTCCTACCGTTCGCCGCCGCTGACCGAAGACCAGGCAACACCGTTGTTGCTGCGCGCATTGCGCGCACTCGGGCAAAATCCCGGCACAGAACTGGCGTACGCCACACCACGGGAAGTGCTGAACTGGGGCATTGCCCACTGGGACGCGCTGAAGATCCCGCGCACACTCAACCTGCCCGAAGCGCAACTACAGTGATCAGACTTGCAGTGGCGCGCCCATCCGTTACCATCGCCGCACGTTTTCGGGCACGCGCATAAAAAAGAGAGGCCGGGATGTACATCTATCGCTTGGTCCTGCTCCTGGTAGTGGGGATTTACCTGTTTTCCCCGGCCATCATGGATTGGTGGATCGACGCCACTGGCGCCTGGTATCGCCCGTATCTGCTCTGGCTGATTCTGATCGTCGTGACCTTCATCCTGCAGAGCCAAAAAGATGCCGATGAGCTTTAGCCTGACCCAGATGATCCTGATCAGCGCCGCGTACCTGGCAGTGCTGTTCGGCGTCGCCTGGATCAGCGAACGGGGCATGATCCCCCGGGCGATCATTCGCCACCCCCTGACTTACACCCTGTCGCTGGGCGTTTACGCCAGTGCCTGGGCGTTTTACGGCACGGTGGGCCTGGCCTATCAGTACGGCTACGGCTTTCTCTCCAGCTACCTTGGGGTTTCCGGGGCATTTCTGCTGGCGCCGGTGTTGCTGTATCCGATCCTGAAGATCACTCGCACATATCAACTGTCGTCGCTGGCCGACCTGTTCGCGTTCCGCTTTCGCAGCACCTGGGCCGGCGCACTGACCACGATCTTCATGCTGATCGGCGTGCTGCCGTTGCTGGCCTTGCAGATTCAGGCCGTGGCGGACTCCATCGGCATCCTCACCCGCGAACCGGTGCAGCATCGCGTGGCCCTGAGCTTTTGCGCGCTGATTACGCTGTTCACGATTTTCTTCGGCTCGCGCCACATCGCCACCCGCGAGAAACACGAAGGCCTGGTGTTTGCCATTGCCTTCGAGTCGGTGATCAAGCTGATCGCCATTGGCGGCGTTGGTTTGTATGCGCTGTACGGCGTGTTCGACGGCCCGCAACAACTGGAACTGTGGCTGCTGCAAAACCAGACCGCCCTCGCCGCGTTGCACACGCCATTGCAGGAAGGCCCGTGGCGCACGCTGTTGCTGGTGTTCTTCGCCTCGGCGATTGTGATGCCGCACATGTACCACATGACCTTTACCGAAAACCTCAACCCGCGCTCGCTGGTCAGCGCGAGCTGGGGTTTGCCGTTGTTCCTGCTGTTGATGAGCCTGGCGGTGCCGCTGATTCTCTGGGCCGGCCTGAAACTGGGGGCCACGACCAATCCTGAATACTTCACGCTGGGCATCGGTATCGCCGCCAACAGCAAAGCCTTGGCGCTGCTGGCATATGTCGGCGGGCTATCGGCCGCCAGCGGGCTGATCATCGTCACCACCCTGGCCCTGTCCGGGATGGCGCTGAACCACCTGGTGCTGCCGCTCTATCAGCCACCGGCCGAAGGCAACATCTACCGCTGGTTGAAGTGGACACGTCGGGCGCTGATCGTCGCGATCATCATGGCCGGTTACGGTTTCTATCTGCTGCTGGGCGCAGAGCAGGACCTGGCCAACCTCGGCATCGTCGCGTTTGTGGCGACGTTGCAGTTCCTGCCGGGCGTGCTGTCCGTCCTGTACTGGCCGACCGCCAACCGCCGTGGCTTCATCGCCGGTTTGCTGGCAGGGATTCTGGTGTGGCTGGTGACCATGCTGTTGCCGCTGGTCGGCAACCTGCAAGGCTTCTACATTCCGTTGCTGAACATGATCTACGTGCTGGACGACACCAGTTGGCACATGGCCGCAATCGCCTCGTTGGCCGCCAACGTACTGATGTTCACCCTGATTTCGCTGTTCACCAACGCCAGCCCCGAAGAAGCCAGCGCCGCCGAAGCCTGCGCCGTGGACAACGTGCGTCGCCCGCAACGTCGGGAATTGCACGCCGCCTCGCCTCAGGAGTTCGCCACGCAACTGGCCAAACCCTTGGGCGCCAAGGCTGCGCAGAAAGAAGTCGAACAAGCGCTGCGCGATCTCTACCTGCCGTTCGACGAGCGCCGCCCTTACGCCTTGCGCCGCTTGCGCGACCGGATCGAAGCCAACCTCTCCGGCCTGATGGGGCCGAGCGTGGCGCAGGACATGGTCGAGACCTTCCTGCCTTATAAGGCCGGCGGCGAAAACTACGTCACCGAAGACATTCACTTCATCGAAAGCCGCCTCGAGGATTACCACTCGCGCCTGACCGGTCTGGCTGCTGAACTCGATGCCCTGCGCCGCTACCACCGCCAGACCCTGCAGGAATTGCCGATGGGCGTTTGCTCGCTGGCCAAGGATCAGGAAATCCTCATGTGGAACAAAGCCATGGAGGAGCTGACCGGAATCGCCGCGCAGCGCGTGGTCGGTTCGCGCCTGAGCACCATCGCCGATCCGTGGAAAGAGCTGCTGCAAGGCTTCATCAATCTGCCGGACGAGCATTTGCACAAGCAACATCTGGCCCTTGATGGCCAGACCCGCTGGCTGAACCTGCACAAAGCGGCGATCGATGAACCGCTCGCGCCGGGTAACAGTGGTTTGGTGTTGCTGGTGGAAGACCTCACCGAAACGCAGATGCTCGAAGACAAACTGGTGCACTCCGAGCGCCTGGCCAGTATCGGCCGCCTCGCTGCGGGCGTAGCCCATGAAATCGGCAACCCGATCACCGGCATCGCTTGCCTGGCGCAGAACCTGCGCGAAGAACGCGAAGACGATGGCGAGCTGAAGGAAATCAGCGGGCAGATTCTGGAACAGACCAAACGCGTATCGCGCATCGTCCAGTCGCTGATGAGTTTCGCCCACGCGGGCAGTCATCAGCACAACGACGAGCCCGTCTGTCTGGCCGAAGTGGCCCAGGACGCCATTGGCTTGCTGGCCCTGAACCGACGCAATTTCGAAGTGCAGTTCTACAACCTGTGCGACCCCGATCACTGGGTCGAAGGCGATCCGCAGCGACTCGCCCAGGTACTGATCAACCTGCTCTCAAACGCCCGTGACGCCTCGCCTCCCGGCAGCGCGGTGCGGGTAAAAAGCGAAGCCGGCGAACACACGGTCGACCTGATCGTGGAAGACGAAGGCAGCGGTATTCCATCGAGCATCATGGATAGATTGTTCGAACCTTTCTTCACCACCAAGGATCCTGGCGAAGGCACCGGTCTGGGCCTTGCACTGGTCTATTCCATCGTTGAAGAGCATTATGGACAAATCACCATCGACAGCCCGGCTGATGTTCAAAGCCAACGCGGCACCCGTATCCGGGTGACCTTGCCGCGTCATGTCGAAGCGACGTCCGCTGTGAACTGAGACCGTCGAGAGTATCGAATCAATGCCGCACATTTTGATCGTCGAAGACGAAACAATTATCCGCTCCGCCTTGCGCCGCCTGCTGGAACGTAACCAGTACCAGGTCAGCGAAGCCGGTTCAGTGCAGGAAGCACAAGAACGCTTCACCATTCCCACGTTCGACCTGATCGTCAGCGACCTGCGTTTGCCTGGCGCGCCGGGCACCGAGTTGATCAAACTCGGCCAGGGCACGCCGGTGCTGATCATGACCAGCTACGCCAGCCTGCGTTCGGCGGTCGACTCCATGAAGATGGGCGCGGTGGATTACATCGCCAAGCCTTTCGACCACGACGAAATGCTCCAGGCCGTCGCACGCATCCTGCGTGACCGGCAATCGGTACAGGCCAGCGGTGAACCTGCCGTCGGCAAAGCCGGCAATGGCGCGGCGAAACCGGGTGTCGACAACAGCAACGGCGAAATCGGCATCATCGGTTCGTGCCCGCCGATGCAGGATCTGTACAGCAAGATCCGCAAAGTCGCGCCGACCGACTCCAATGTCCTGATCCAGGGCGAGTCCGGCACCGGTAAAGAACTGGTGGCCCGCGCCCTGCACAACCTGTCCAGGCGCGCCAAGGCACCGATGATTTCGGTGAACTGCGCGGCGATTCCGGAAAGCCTGATCGAGTCCGAACTGTTCGGCCACGAAAAAGGCGCGTTCACCGGTGCCAGCGCCGGGCGTGCAGGCCTGGTGGAAGCGGCTGATGGCGGCACCTTGTTCCTCGACGAAATCGGCGAACTGCCACTGGAAGCCCAGGCCCGCTTGCTGCGCGTGTTGCAGGAAGGCGAAATTCGCCGGGTCGGTTCGGTCCAGTCACAGAAAGTCGATGTGCGCTTGATCGCCGCGACTCACCGGGACCTCAAGAGCCTCGCGAAGATCGGCCAGTTCCGTGAAGACTTGTATTACCGCCTCCACGTGATCGCCCTGAAACTGCCGGCCCTGCGTGAGCGCGGTGCCGACGTCAACGAAATCGCCAATGCCTTCCTGGCGCGGCAGAGCGCGCGGGTCAACCGCACCGATCTGAAGTTCGCCGCAGACGCCGAGCAGGCAATTCGTCATTACTCCTGGCCGGGCAACGTGCGCGAACTGGAAAACGCGGTCGAACGCGCGGTCATCCTGTGCGAGAGCCCGGAAATTTCCGCCGAGCTGCTGGGCATCGACATCGAGCTGAGCGACCTGGAAGACGACGAGTTCATCGGCCTGCCTCCGCAACAGGGCAACGGCGCCGGCAACAACAATCATGAGCCGACCGAAGACCTGTCACTGGAAGACTACTTCCAGCACTTCGTCCTCGAACATCAGGACCACATGACCGAAACCGAGCTGGCACGCAAACTGGGCGTCAGCCGTAAATGCCTGTGGGAACGCCGCCAACGCCTGGGCATTCCGCGGCGCAAGACCGGGGTGGCCAGCGAGAGCTGAGCGGGTAACACATGATTGTGTGAAGAAACTGTTACCCCAGTTTTTTCACGTAACAGAAACCGGGGCTTACGGTAACGAAGCCCCGGTTTTTTTTGGCCTCGAAAAAGCCCATCAAGTGACGTAACCCCTTGTTTTGCTAGGCTTCGCAAAAGTTGGCACGCACCCTGCTATATGTTTGGTACAAGAACAATAACAAGCAATGTACAAGACAATAAAAATAAGACGTATCGACTCACGCACAATAAAAACAAGACGGCATGAGGCGTAGCTAACTGATTCTTTTGGAGAGGCGTTGTATTTGGGGCTTGCCCCACGACCAGGCCGAGAACAACAAAAAACTGTCTTGAGACAGAGCCTGAACTGGTTGGATCGCAAGATCACTGCAGCACAGCGACCAAAGCAATCCGTTTGCTCTTGGCTCCCGATTGGGAGGGTCATGAAGGAAAACTTCATGACGCGGGCACTCAACAAAAACAAGAAGCCCGAAACCAATAACAAAAATAGAACATGCAACTACTTCTTGGGGAGCTTCGGCTCCCCTTGTAGTTTCTGGCGTTTACGCCCGTGCCAGACACGCCCTTCAAGCGCTTGCGCAGCTTCCTACACCATCCCCCGACTAAATGCTAGAATCCCCGCCCATCATGCGGTCATTCTTCGTTTTGGCCGAACATTCCTTCAAACAGTGCATCCCATGCTGAAGAAGCTGTTCCAGTCATTCCGTTCTCCCAAGCGTCATACGCAACACATCCGCAGCACGCCTGAAGTGCTTAACAGCGGCCAACACTCGCTGCAAAAGGCACAATTCAGCCGTTACGCGGTGAATATCGTCGAACGCCTGCAGAACGCCGGTTACCAGGCTTACCTGGTCGGCGGTTGTGTGCGTGACATGATGCTCGGCATCACACCGAAAGACTTTGACGTCGCCACCAGTGCCACCCCTGAACAGGTGCGCGCCGAATTCCGCAATGCGCGGATCATCGGCCGCCGCTTCAAACTGGTGCACATCCACTTTGGCCGCGAAATCATTGAAGTCGCGACCTTCCGCGCCAATCACCCGCAAAACGATGAAGAGGAAGACAGCAACCAGTCTTCCCGCAACGAGAGCGGGCGCATTCTGCGCGATAACGTCTACGGCACGCTGGAAGAAGACGCGCAACGCCGCGACTTCACCATCAACGCCCTGTATTACGATCCGGTCAGCGAGCGCATCCTCGACTACGCCAACGGCGTACACGACATCCGCAACCACCTGATCCGCCTGATCGGCGATCCGAAACAACGCTACCAGGAAGACCCGGTGCGGATGCTGCGCGCCGTGCGTTTCGCCGCCAAGCTGAATTTCGGCATCGAAAAACACAGCGCCCTGCCGATCCGCGACCTGGCACCGATGCTGCGCGAGATCCCGTCGGCCCGTCTGTTCGAAGAAGTGCTCAAGCTGTTCCTCTCCGGCCACGCCGCGGACACCTTCGAGATGCTGGTCGACCTGCAGCTGTTCGATCCGCTGTTCCCGGCCAGTGCCGAGGCGCTGGAATACAACCCGACGTACACCCACACCCTGATCAGCGAAGCGCTGATCAACACCGACCTGCGCATCAAGCAGAACAAACCGGTGACCCCGGCATTCCTGTTTGCAGCCCTGTTGTGGCCTGCCCTGCCCGCCCGCGTGCTGCGCTTGCAGGAACGTGGCATGCCGCCGATTCCGGCGATGCAGGAAGCGGCGCACGAGCTGATTGCCGAACAGTGCCAGCGGATCGCGATTCCAAAACGCTTCACCATGCCGATCCGCGAGATCTGGGACATGCAGGAACGCCTGCCGCGCCGCAGCGGCAAACGCGCCGACCTGTTGCTGGACAACCCGCGCTTCCGCGCCGGTTACGACTTTTTGCTGCTGCGCGAAAGCGCTGGCGAACAGACCGATGGCCTGGGCGAATGGTGGACGGATTATCAGGACGCCAACGACAGCGAACGTCGTGACATGATCCGCGACCTCAGCGGCAAGGAAGACGGCACTGGCGCGCCACGCAAACGTCGCCGCAGCGGCGGTGCCAAGCGCAAACGTGCAGCCGGCGCACCGAGCACCACGGGCGAGTAAGCATGGAACGCATCTACATCGGCATGGGCAGCAACCTGGCTGACCCCGCCGAACAATTGCGCAGCGCCGTCGAAGCGCTGGCGCGGTTGCCGCAGACCGAACTGGTCGGGGTTTCCGGGTTTTATCAGAGCGACTCGCTGCTGCCTGGCCAACCGCGTTACACCAACGCGGTGGCCGCCCTCGACAGCACGCTTGCCCCGCTGGAGCTGCTCGATGCGCTGCAAGCCATCGAGAACGGACAGGGCCGCGAACGTCTTGAGCGCTGGGGACCACGCACGCTTGATCTCGACATCGTGCTGTTCGGTGATCGGCTGATCGACGAGCCACGCCTCAAGGTACCTCACTACCATATGCAGGAACGCGCGTTCGTTCTGTACCCGTTGGCCGAGTTGGCGCCAGTGGATTTGCGGTTGGCCGATGGCCGTACCTTGGCCGAACTGCTTCAGGCCTGCCCGTTCGTCGGGTTGGAACGCTTGCCCTGACCTCCGCCATCCCCCTGTAGGAGCGAAGCTTGCTCGCGAAAGCGGTGTGACAGTCGACATAAATATTGAATGTCACACCGCTTTCGCGAGCAAGCTTCGCTCCTACAAAATCTAATGCCCCGCTAGATTGCGGCTGCTGAATCGCATCAGTTACTTCGGTAACACCCCACGCGTAACAATGCGGTAACACACGCAATTGACTTCCCGAGTTCTCCTCACGACTATAGGCGTCCCGCTGCCGCCAACACGGCGTTAAAGGGCGCAATCCAGGCCTTAAAAGCACGACAACAGACCGTGCGCCTGTATTTAACGAAGAATCACGCGCGTTACTCGCAGTAGTTTCCACAGCGCCTGAATGAGGAACTTTTCATGCCAGCCATCACCCTGACCACTCTGCAAGGTCTCAAGCAAAAAGGTGAAAAAATCACCATGCTGACCTGCTATGACGCGACCTTCGCCCACGCCTGCAATGAAGCCGGCGTCGAAGTGCTGCTGGTGGGCGACTCCCTCGGCATGGTTCTGCAAGGTCACGACAGCACCCTGCCGGTGACCACCGCCGAGATGGCTTACCACGTCGCCGCCGTCAAACGCGGTAACACCGACGCGTTTATCCTCGCCGACCTGCCCTTCATGGCCTACGCCACTATCGAACAAACCATGACCAACAGCGCCCAGTTAATGCAGGCCGGTGCACACATGGTCAAGGTCGAAGGTGCGCTGTGGCTCGCGGACTCGATCCGTCTGCTGGCCGAGCGCGGCATCCCGGTGTGCGCGCACATGGGCCTGACGCCGCAATCGGTGAACATTCTGGGCGGTTACAAAGTCCAGGGCCGTAGCGAGAACCAGGCACGGCAGATGCGCGCCGACGCCATCGCCCTGGAACAGGCCGGTGCCGCCATGCTGCTGCTCGAATGCGTGCCGAGTGAACTGGCTCAGGAAATTACCCAGGCAGTGGGGATTCCGGTGATCGGCATCGGTGCCGGCAGCGGTACCGACGGCCAGGTCCTGGTGCTGCACGACATGCTTGGCCTGTCGATCACTGGCCGAGTGCCAAAGTTCGTGAAGAACTTCATGAACGGCCAAACCAGCATTCACGCGGCCCTGAGCGCTTATGTCACTGAAGTCAAAGCGGCGACTTTCCCTGGTATCGAACACGGATTCTCTGCATGAACACCGTAAAAACCGTACGCGAATTGCGGGCCGCCGTGGCCCGCGCCCGCAGTGAAGGCAAGCGCATCGCCTTCGTACCGACCATGGGCAACCTGCACAGCGGTCATATCGCGCTGATTACCAAGGCCTCCCAGCGGGCGGACTTCGTGGTCGCGAGTATTTTCGTCAACCCGCTGCAATTCGGCGCCGGCGAAGACCTCGACAAGTACCCGCGCACCCTGGCAGCGGATCAGGAACAACTGCTCGAGGCCGGTTGCCACTTGTTGTTCGCACCCGCCGTAGAAGAAATGTACCCCGACGGCATGACCGGCCAGACCCGCGTCAGCGTTCCACAACTGTCCGAAGGCCTGTGCGGCGCCAGCCGTCCGGGGCATTTCGAAGGCGTGGCGACGGTGGTCAGCAAACTGTTCAACATGGTTCAGCCGGACCTGGCGATCTTTGGCCAGAAAGATTTCCAGCAACTGGCCGTGATTCGCGCGCTGGTGCATGACCTGAACATGCCGATCCAGATCATCGGCGAGCCGACGGTCCGTGCGGCCGATGGGCTGGCATTGTCATCGCGCAACGGCTTTCTCAGTGAAGAACAGCGGGCCGTGGCGCCGGTTGTGTATCGCACGCTGACCTCGATTGCTGATGCCATTAAACAGGGTGAGCGCGATTATCCGGCGTTGATCGCCGCACAGACCAAACAGCTTGAAGCTGCGGGTTTGCGTACCGAATACCTGGAAATCCGCCATGCGCTGACCTTGCGCCCGGCGACGGCGGAAGATCGGGACCTGGTGATTCTGGTGGCAGCGTTCCTCGGCACCACGCGGTTGATCGACAACCTGCACCTGAACCTCGACGCACCCGTCTGAACACCACAACCCCTCTGTAGGAGCGAAGCTTGCTCGCGAAAGCATCGCGTCATTCGACATCTGCATCGACTGACACGGCGCCTTCGCGAGCAAGCTTCGCTCCTACAGGGAGTTGCGTTGCCTCGCCGCTGTATTGCTGCCCACAATCGCTTCGGGCAAACTGCCCGCCGTTCGATTCCGACCTGGGAAAACACTCATGCACGCCATCATGCTCAAGGCCAAGCTGCATCGCGCCGAAGTCACCCACGCAGTACTCGATTACGAAGGTTCTTGCGCCATCGACGGCGAATGGCTGGACTTGTCCGGCATCCGCGAATACGAACAGATCCAGATCTACAACGTCGACAACGGCGAACGCTTCACCACCTACGCCATTCGTGGCGAAGAAGGCTCGCGCATGATCTCGGTCAATGGCGCCGCCGCCCACAAGGCCAAGGTCGGTGACCGTGTGATCATCTGTGCTTACGCTCACTACAGCGAAGCCGAGCTGCTCAACTTCAAGCCGCGCATGCTCTACATGGCACCGGGTAACGAGCTGAGCCACACCAGCAATGCCATTCCGGTTCAGGTCGCCTGACCGAACCTTCTCTTCCGTTTGTCGGACCGTTCCCTGCTTCATGTACAAAAAAGTACCGGGAACGGGTCAGACAAAGTCAAGACAGATCGCAGCGCGAGGTTTACTGTATTCGCCCTGTGCCATGAAATCGTGTCGACGCAGTTGACCGGACGCCCACCCACGGCGCTCCGGGATTTTTAGTGTTCAAAAGGCCGTTCAAGTAAAAAGGAAACCCGCAGCGATGGCGTACTACCGCACTCCTCAAGACGTGACCGCTCTGCCCGCCTGGCAGGCGCTGAATGACCACCGCCAAGCCATGCAGGATTTCAGCATGCGCGAAGCCTTCAATGCCGATCCGCAGCGCTTTACCCAATTCACCCTCAGCAGCTGCGGCCTGTTTCTCGACTACTCGAAGAACCTGATCAACGCCGAGACCCGCAATCTGCTGGTGGGCCTGGCCAATGAAGTTGACCTCAAAGGCGCGATCAAGGCGCTGTTCGAAGGCGAAATCGTCAACTCTTCCGAAGGACGCCCGGCCCTGCACACCGCGCTGCGCCGCCCAGTGGGCGAGAAGCTGTCGGTCAACGGCGTCAACGTGATGCCCGAAGTACACAAGGTCTTGAACAAGATCACCGACCTCGTGGGCCGTATCCACGACGGTCTGTGGCGCGGTTACACCGAGAAGCCGATCACCGACGTGGTGAACATCGGCATCGGTGGCTCGTTCCTCGGCCCAGAGCTGGTATCCGAAGCCCTGCTGTCCTACGCCCAGAAAGGCGTGCGCTGCCATTACCTGGCGAACATCGACGGCACCGAGCTTCATGAACTGACCATGAAGCTGCGCGCCGAGACCACGCTGTTTATCGTTTCGTCGAAGTCTTTCAACACCCTCGAAACCCTGAAAAACGCCCAGGCCGCTCGCGCCTGGTACCTGGCTCAGGGTGGTTCGGAAGCCGAGCTGTATCGTCACTTCATCGCGGTCTCGAGCAACAATGCCGCCGCCGTGGCGTTCGGTATCCGCGAAGAAAACATCTTCCCGATGTGGGATTGGGTTGGCGGCCGTTATTCGCTGTGGTCGGCCATCGGTTTGCCGATTGCCCTGGCCATCGGCATGTCGAACTTCAAGGAACTGCTGTCCGGTGCCTACACCATGGACCAGCATTTCCAAAGCGCGCCATTCGAACAGAACATGCCGGTGCTGCTGGCGTTGCTCGGTGTCTGGTACGGCAACTTCTGGGGCGCGCAAAGCCACGCGATCCTGCCGTACGACCACTACCTGCGCAACATCACCAAACACTTGCAACAGCTGGACATGGAATCCAACGGCAAGAGCGTGCGCCAGGACGGCACACCGGTGTCCACTGATACCGGTCCGGTGATCTGGGGTGGCGTGGGCTGCAACGGTCAGCACGCGTATCACCAGTTGCTGCACCAAGGCACCCAATTGATCCCGGCCGACTTCATTGTGCCGATCGTCAGCTTCAACCCGGTGTCCGATCACCACCAGTGGCTGTACGCCAACTGCTTGTCGCAAAGCCAGGCACTGATGCTCGGCAAGACCCGCGCCGAGGCCGAATCCGAGCTGCGTGACAAAGGCATGGCCGAAGCCGACGTGCAGAAGCTCGCACCGCACAAGGTGATCCCGGGCAACCGTCCGAGCAACACCCTGGTGGTCGAACGCATCAGCCCGCGTCGTCTCGGCGCACTGGTGGCGATGTACGAACACAAAGTCTTCGTGCAAAGCGTGATCTGGGGCATCAACGCCTTCGACCAGTGGGGCGTGGAGCTGGGCAAAGAGCTGGGCAAAGGCGTCTACAACCGTCTGGTCGGCAGCGAAGAAACCCCGGCTGACGATGCTTCCACCCAAGGGCTGATCAACTATTTCCGCGGTCGTCACCGCGGTTAATCTGACGCCACTCCTACAGACGGTACTAACCTTGTAGGAGCCGGCTTGCTGGCGATAGCGGTGTGTCATTCAACATTTTTGTCGACTGATACGCCGCTATCGCCAGCAAGCCGGCTCCTACGAGGGTCGCGTAGCTCCCCTCTTGTCGCAAAAACAAGAAGAAGGAACCGTCATGTTCGATATCAGCACGTTCCCCAAAGCCGATGCCGTCCGCCGGGCCGCACACCTCAGTCAAGACGACTACAAGCGCCTGTACCGTCAATCCATCGAGCACCCCAGTGAATTCTGGGCTGAACAGGCCACACGCTTCCTCGACTGGAGCACACCGTGGAAAACCGTCCAGCGCTATGACCTGAAAACCGGCGAAGCCAGCTGGTTTGCCGGCGGAAAATTAAACGTCAGCTACAACTGCATCGACCGCCACCTGGAAAAACGCGGCGATCAGATCGCAATCCTCTGGGAAGGCGATGACCCCGCCGAATCGGCCCAGATCACTTACAAAAAACTGCATCACAACGTCTGCCGCCTGGCCAATGTGCTCAAAAGCCGTGGCGTGAAGAAAGGCGACCGCGTATGCATTTACATGCCGATGATCCCCGAAGCCGCCTACGCCATGCTCGCCTGCACACGAATCGGTGCGGTGCATTCGGTGGTGTTTGGCGGTTTCTCTCCGGACTCGGTGCGCGACCGTATTCTCGATGCCGACTGCCGCACAGTGATCACCGCCGATGAAGGCGTGCGCGGTGGCAAATTCGTACAGCTCAAGCAGAAAGTCGACCAGGCGCTGAAAAGTTGCCCGAACGTCAGCACCGTGATCGTGGTCGAGCGCACCCAGGGCGATGTCGACTGGGTCGAAGGCCGCGACCTCTGGTATCACCAGGCCCTGCGCGACGTCGACGACAATTGCCCGCCGGAACCCATGGACGCCGAAGACCCGCTGTTCATCCTCTACACCTCCGGCAGCACCGGCAAACCCAAAGGCGTGTTGCACACCACCGGCGGTTACCTGTTGCAAGCAGCGATGACCTTCAAATACGTGCTCGACTACCGCGACAACGAAGTCTTCTGGTGCACCGCCGATGTCGGCTGGGTCACCGGCCACAGTTACATCGTCTACGGCCCGCTGGCCAACGGCGCGACCACGCTGATCTTCGAGGGTGTGCCGAGCTACCCGAGCAGCTCGCGCTTCTGGCAGGTGATCGACAAGCACCACGTGAACATCTTCTACACCGCCCCCACCGCCCTGCGCTCGCTGATGCGCGAAGGCCCCGAACCGCTGAAGGAAACGTCCCGCGCGAGCCTCAGATTACTCGGCAGCGTCGGTGAGCCGATCAACCCGGAAGCGTGGGATTGGTATTTCAACGTCGTCGGCGAACAGCGTTGCCCGATCGTTGACACCTGGTGGCAGACCGAAACCGGCGGCATCATGCTCAGCCCGCTGGTGAGCGCGCAGCGGATCAAACCCGGCTGCGCCACGCAACCGATGTTCGGTGTGCAGCCGGTGTTGCTCGACGAAGTGGGCAAGGAAATCAAAGGCGCCGGCAGCGGCGTGCTGGCGATCAAATCCAGCTGGCCGGCGCAGATCCGCAGTGTCTACGGCGATCCGCAACGGATGGTCGACACCTATTTCAAACCGTATCCCGGCTACTATTTCACCGGCGACGGCGCGCGGCGCGACGAGGACGGCGACTACTGGATCACCGGGCGCATTGACGATGTGATCAACGTTTCCGGCCACCGCATCGGCACCGCCGAAGTGGAAAGCGCCCTGGTGCTGCACGACAGCATCGCCGAAGCAGCGGTGGTCGGTTACCCTCACGACGTCAAAGGCCAAGGCATCTATGCCTTTGTCACGCCCATGAACGGCACCGATCCCACCGATGAACTGAAGAAGGAACTGCTGGCCCACGTCAGCAAGGAAATCGGCAGCTTTGCCAAGCCGGACCTGATCCAGTGGGCCCCGGCCTTGCCGAAAACCCGTTCGGGCAAGATCATGCGACGGATTCTGCGCAAGATCGCCTGTAATGAGCTGGACAGCCTGGGCGACACCTCGACGTTGGCCGACCCTAGCGTGGTTCAGGATCTGGTGGATAAACGCTTGAACCAATAACGTGTGCACGCCTTGCCCTTGTAGGAGCCGGCTTGCTGCGGGCGGCGTTCCGACGATTGCGGCGTATCAATCGACAAAAATGTTGAATGACACACCGCTATCGTCGGAACGCCGCCCGCAGCAAGCCGGCTCCTACAGGGGAAGATTGGCGCTCCCCTTTTTTTCAGCAATGAGTCGCCATGGAATTCATCCGCAGCCGCATCGAAACCCAGGTCATGAGCCTCACCGGCCTGTCCCTCGGCAAGCTCGACCTGGAAAACCCCAAGGGTGATCCCGGCCTGTTCGGCCCTGATTCGGTCAGTTGGCAAGTCCACGGCGACTTCAGCAGCATGCTCATCGGCGGCATCAGCGCGTTGATGCTGCAAGCCCTGCACCCCTTGGCGCTGGCCGGGGTCTGGGACCATTCGAATTTTCGCGAGGACATGCTCGGTCGCCTTCGCCGCACCGGGCAGTTCATTTCCGGCACCACCTTCGGCTCGCGCAAAGATGCCGACTGGCTGATCGAGAAAGTCCGCACCATCCACCTGCAAGTGACCGGCACCGCGCCGGATGGCCGGCCTTACGCCGCCAGTGATCCCGACTTGTTGACCTGGGTGCACGTGGCCGAAGTCAGCAACTTCCTCGCGGCGCATTTGCGTTATCGCAACCCACACCTTTCGCTGGCCGATCAGGACCGTTACTACGATGAAATCGCCTTGGTCGCCGAGCGCCTGGGCGCACGTGACGTACCGCGTTCGCGACAGGAAACGGCCGAATACCTTGAGCGCATTCGTCCGCAATTGCTGTGCGACGAACGCAGTCGCGAAGTGTTGCGACTGTTGTTGAACGCACCCTCCCCGAGCCGTCTGGCCAAGCCGTTCGGTGGGTTGATGATGCAGGCAGGCATTGATCTGCTGCCGGATTGGGCCAGCGACATGCTCGGCGTGCGCCAAAGTGCCCTGCAACGCAAACTGATCCGCGCCAGCGTCAACCGCAGCGCACCGATGCTGCGCTGGGCCGTGCGTAACGGCTCGGTGCATAGGGCGAAGCGACGGATGGGACTGCCGACCTAATCCCCTTGTAGGAGCGAGGCTTGCCCGCGAAGAATACACTGCGGTTAGTCTGACGCACCGCGTTATCGTTCTTCGCGGGCAAGCCTCGCTCCTACAGGTTCCGCTCAAGCTGTTAAACTCCCGCGCCAAATTCCCTCCCCTGCAAGGCGCCCAGCATGTCTTCCTTGAATCAGGCGCTGTGCGCCGCCCTCGAACATCGCCAGGACCTGCTTGCCGAACTGCATCAGCAAGGCACCGATTGCTATCGCCTGTTCCACGGCAGCCAGGAAGGCGCCGGCGGCCTGACCATCGACCGCTACGGCCCACAGTTGTTGGTGCAGAGCTTTCATCAGGCGCTGGAGCGCGACGCCCTGCTGCAAGTGCATGAAACGATCAACCAACATCTGGGCCTCGATACCCTGCTGGTCTACAACGACCGCTCCCGGGGCAACTCGCGCATAGACCGTGAAGACACGGTCTACCGTGCCGACGAAGCCGCCCTGCAAGACTTGGTCGGTCACGAATGGGGCCTGAATTACCGGGTTCGCGGCCGCCACGCCGGCCAGGATCCGCTGCTGTTTCTCGACCTGCGCAACACCCGTGGCTGGGTCAAGGATCACAGCAAGCACAAAAGCGTGCTGAACCTGTTTGCCTACACCTGCGGCGTCGGCCTGAGCGCTGCGGCCGGTGGCGCGAGCGAGGTGTGCAACCTGGACTTCGCCGAGGGCAACCTGGCGGTCGGCCGCGAAAACGGTCTGCTCAATCCACAGTTGCCGACCATGCAATTCATCCAGTCCGATTATTTCCCGGCCATTCGCCAACTCGCCGGCCTGCCCATCAGCCAGCGTCGCGGGCAGAAACTGCCGAGCTATCAACGCCTGGAACAACGTCAATACGATCTGGTTTTGCTGGACCCACCGGCCTGGGCCAAGAGCGCTTTCGGCACCGTCGACCTGCTGCGCGACTACCAGAGCCTGCTCAAGCCCGCGCTGCTGACCACCGCCGACAATGGCGTGCTGATCTGCTGCAACAACCTGGCAAAAGTCAGCATGGACGACTGGCGCGAACAGGTTTTGCGCTGCGCCGAGAAGGCCGGCCGCCCGGTGCGCGAGTGGACGGTGATGAAACCGGGCGCCGATTTCCCGTCCATGGATCAACAACCGCCGCTGAAAACACTGATCCTGCAGCTCTGAATCACGTGAGATAAATCTGAAAAATCCTGAGCTGAGCGATTACTTCGGAACCGGATTGGCGTGCCATACTCCAAGGCACTCCGATTCAGACAGATGAAGCCGCACATGCCCAAAGGATTGATCCGCGCTATCGGCGCCTTGTTGACTGCTCTGGCCCTCTACAGCCTGCTGGGGTTTCTGATTTTACCGGGCATCGCATTGCGGGTGGCCAACCAGCAACTGGCCAACTACGCGACGACGCCCGCCACGATTCAGCGAATCGAACTCAACCCGTTCAGCCTTGAAGTCACCCTGTGGGGCCTGATCATCGGCGAACCGGGCAAGGAACAGGTCGGTTTCGAACGGCTTTACGCCAACCTGCAGATCGACAGCCTCTGGACCAAGGCGCTGCACCTGTCCGATATCGAACTGGACAAGCCGAAGACCGAAATCCTTTTCGGCAAGGACGGCAAACTCAACTTGCTTGGTCTGTTCAAACTGCCGGCGAGCGAGCCGACGCCGGCCGACCCGGACGCCAAACCGTTTCCGTTGCGCGTAGAGCGGATCAAACTGGTCGGCGGTGCCGTGCACTTCAAGGATGACCGTCCCAGCGAAGCCATCGAGTTCCTCTACGACAAACTCGATTTCGAGCTGAACAACCTCAGCACTCTGCCCGATGACAATGCCGACATGACCCTTGTGGCCATCGGCCCGAACGGTGGGCAGATCGACTGGACCGGTAACTTCAGCCTCATCCCGATCGCCTCCGAAGGTAAGCTGAAAATCACCGACGGGCAGATGAAAACCTTTTGGCCCTATGTGCGTGACGCGCTGCCGCTGGTGCTGGAAAACGGCGTGCTGAACCTGAGCACCGACTACAAACTCAACCTGTCCAAGGAAACCGAGCTGCTGCTGAACAACGTCGCAGTGAGCGTGGCGCCCTTCGCCATCAAGGCTCCGGACGGGCGGCCACTGGCGAAACTCGAACGCCTGGACGTAACTGAAACCACGGTCGACCTGGCCAAGCAGCAAGTTGTCGTCGGCAAGATCCGCAGCAACAAACTGGAAACCTGGGCGGCACTGGAAGCCGACGGGCAACTCGACTGGCAGAAGCTGTTCGCCAGCCAACCGTCCAAGGCCGCCGCCAAGGCCAAAGCCGAACCGGCCAGCACGCCAGCGGCCGCCGACTCGCCAAAGCCAGAACCGACGCCGCCGAGCAAACCTTGGCAAGTGCTGTTGAAAGATGTGCAGTTGCGCAATTACCAGGTGCACCTGGCTGACCGCAAAACGCAACCCGCCGTGACGCTGGATTTGAACCCGCTGAACCTGGACCTGCAGAATTTCGACAGCCTCAATGGCTCGCCTTTTACCCTCAAGCTCGACACCGGCGTGGGCAAGCAAGGCAAGATCACCGCCGAGGGCGAGGTCAATCTCGCTCCCGTCAGCGCCAAATTGAACGTGCAGACCAAGGACATCGACCTGCGGGTCGCCCAGTCCTACATCAATCCGTTCATTCGCCTTGAACTGCGCAGCGGTATGCTCGGCAGCGATCTGGCGGTCAACCTGAAAAGCACCGAGCCGTTGGCGCTCAGCGTCACAGGACGGGCGCAGATCGATCAGCTGCACACCCTCGACACCCTGAAAACCCGCGACTTTCTCAAGTGGCAGCAGGTGGTGGTCGAAGGCCTGAATTATCAGCACGGCGACAGCCTGTCCATCGACAAGGTCAACCTGTTCCAGCCCTACGTGCGCTTCATGATCAACGATGACCGCACCACCAACATCGATGACCTGCTGATCCCGCAACCGCCCGATTCCGGCGCCAAAACCGCTGCGGCCAAACCCGTCAGCAAGGACAAGCCGCTGGGTATCCACATTGGCGGCATTGCCATCAATGACGGTTCGGCCAACTTCGCCGACTTCAGCCTGACCCCGAACTTCGCCACCGCCGTGCAACAGCTCAACGGCCAGATTGGCACCATCGACAGCCGTCAGGCGAAACCGGCGACCGTCGACATCAAGGGCAAGGTCGATCGTTACGCGCCGGTGACCATCAAAGGTTCGGTCAACCCGTTCGACCCGATGGCCAGCCTCGACATCGCCACCAGTTTCAAACGGGTGGAACTGACCACGCTGACGCCCTACTCCGGCAAGTTCGCCGGCTACCGTATCCGCAAGGGCCGACTCAACCTCGACCTGCATTACCTGATTACCAAAGGCCAGCTCAAGGCTGAAAACAAAGTGGTGGTCGAGCAATTGCAACTGGGTGAAAAGGTCGACAGCCCCGACGCTGTCAGCCTGCCGCTGAAACTGGCGATTGCCCTGCTCAAGGACGTCGACGGCAAGATTTCCATCGAGCTGCCAGTGAGCGGCGACCTCAACAATCCGCAGTTCAGCGTCATGCCGATTGTCTGGCAGACCCTGCGCAACCTGATCGTCAAAGCCGCCGCCGCACCGTTCAAAATGATTGGCGGGCTGGTCAGTGGTGGTTCGGAAGACCTGGGAACGGTGTCGTTCGCGCCGGGCTCGAGCGATCTGAGCAAGGACGCCGAGGGTTCGCTGGTCAAACTGTCCAATGCGCTCAAGGAACGCCCGGCCCTGCGCCTGGAGATCGAAGGCACCGCTGCCGCCAGCAGCGATGGCCCGCTGATCGCCGAGCAACGCCTGGAACGGGAATACCAGTACAACTACTACAAAATGCTCCAGCGTCGCGGCGACAAGGTGCCGGCGCAGGCCTCGTTGCTGCAAGTACCGGACGGCGAGAAAGGCCCGCTGCTGGAAGGCATCTACCGCACCCGCCTGAAAACCCAGCCACCCGCCGAATGGAAGGACTTGGGCAAGGAAGAACGCACCGCCAAAATGCGCGCAGACGTGATCAAGTTCTGGAGCACCAGCGACGTGCTCTTGCGTCAGCTGGGCCAGGATCGCGCCAGCAGCATCAAGGATTATCTGGTCGACAAGGGGCAGTTGGCCGATGACCGCGTGTACTTCATCGATGCCAGCCTCGGCGAAGCAGAAAGTGACGGTCGGGTAGTAACGCCGTTGCACCTGGATGCCGAGTGATGATCAGTCGGTTGCTGATCAGCCTGACACTGGCAATGGCTGCCAGTCAGGCCTCGGCCGCCGATACCCTGCGCTGCGGCAGTCAGTTGGTCAGCGTCGGCGACCGGTCCAGCGAAGTCCTGCAGAAGTGTGGAGAGCCGGTCAGTCGAGACCTGTTGGGCTACAAGCGCAGCGCCAACCGTCGGGAAGAATTCCAGGTCGAGGAATGGACCTACGGGCCCAACGGCGGGATGTATCAATACCTGCGGTTTGAAGGCAATCGCTTGAAGCAGATCACCAGCAAACGCGGTAACTGAATACACCCTATAACCCATGTGGGAGCGAGCCTGCTCGCGATAGCGGTGTAACAGTCAGCAAAGATGTTGAATGTTATGGCCTCATCGCGAGCAGGCTCGCTCCCACATGGGTTTTGTGGTGGCCCAGAATAGAACAGGCCCCGGACACGAATGTCAGGGGCCTGTAATGGCCACTTCCTTGTGGCCGTCGCATGAACTCTCAAGTTGCGGCAGACGCATGACTCGGCTCGTCTACCGCGTCTTCTCCCGTTCAGGCGAGAAGTCTTGCCTTACTCGGCTTTCAGGCCGTCAGCGGAGACCGCCTGGACGCCTTTGATTTTCTTGGCGATGGCCACGGCGGTGGCTTTCTGAGCGTCAGTCACCGCGACGGTGGACGACAGGGATACAACACCTTTGTTGGTTTCGACTTTGATATCGGTACCAGGAATGCCTTTTTCGGTCACCAGGTCAGCTTTGACTTTGGTGGTGATCCAGGTATCGGAAGTGGCTTCTTTAGCCTTGGTCACTTCACCGGCAGCCAGCACCATTGGGGCTTGGGTAGCCTGGGTTTGAGCGAATGCAACGTTGGCCATGGTCAGGGTCAGCGCGGTAGCAGTAGCGGCAGCGATAGCGAACTTCTTCATACGAGTAACTCCTGTTTTTTCATAAAGTCTGCTGCGTGTCTTGTCAGCAGGGTTACTGGGTATAGTGCGAACGCTGTGCCAACTTTGAAACAGTTACTAACCCCTTATAAATCAACAACTTAAAAAATCGACTGATTTTCGGAATCATGCAAATTGCATGACTTCGACATTCTCTACATGCAAGTTGCAGGTTTTAACGTGGGCCTAAGGCCATGAATTTGTGAGGTTTTCCAAATCTCACCAAGAAGCGCAGCGAGCTTGGAGTTTTCCCCCCAAAAAAATGCCCCATCCGACGATGGGGCATTCTTCTATCTAGCCGTTTTCAGCATTAAGTTGCCGAGGCTGTGCAACCAGGCGGTGCGTAATCGGCAGTCACGCCGGTCGCGCATGACCAGCCTGCAGTGGCGCTGCGAGTCAGCGTGATGGTTTTACCTGCCACAGGGGCCGGTGCTTTCTGCAGGGTGCAGACAATGGTGCCAGCGCCTGAGGCAACCGTGCCGGTGACAGCAATTGCACAGTTCTGCGTCGTTGTGCCGGCGCCCGTCAGTGTGGTGGGTTCTGCAGTGCCGGCATTCATCAGGTCTTCAAACGAAACCTTCAATGCTGAAATTTCCGCCAACCCCGCCGTCACTTTCGCCCGAGCCTGATACTTCGAATAAGCCGGCAACGCAAACGTCGCCAGAATCCCGATGATCGCCACCACGATCAACAATTCGATAAGCGTAAAACCTTTCTGAGCACTCATAGACAAGCTCCATGCATGAGTCGAAATCTCATGATCTGAACCAGTCTCAGCACAGCCCATGCCAAGCCCGTTGCCCCCTGTTAGCGGGGCGCGAGAACGACGCAAGGCCTTGTCCTGCCCTCAGGATCCGCACTATCTGACACTTTTTGTCACCAGAGCAGCGCTGGTTTGGCGCCATCGGTTGACTAGGCTATAAGTCATGAACTGTCTGCGTCCGGTATCCCCATGAATGACATCGCCCTTAGCGGTCTGGCCAAGCAATTGGTGCTTGCCGAGCTGCTCACCGACCAAAGCGCGCAACAGGCGTATCAGCAAGCCCAACGTCATAAAATCTCCCTGGTCAGTTATCTGGTGCAGAACAAACTGGTGAAAAGCCGCCAGGTCGCCGAGATCGCCTCGGAGCATTTCGGCATGGCGCTGCTCGACCTCAATTGCCTGGACAAGGAAACCCAACCCAAGGGTCTGGTCAGCGAAAAACTGGTTCGCCAGCACCACGCCCTGCCACTCTGGCGGCGTGGCAACAAGTTGTTCGTGGGGGTTTCCGACCCCACCAATCACCAGGCCATCAACGACATCCAGTTCAGCACCGGGCTGAACACCGAAGCCATCCTGGTGGAGGACGACAAGCTCAGCGATGCCATCGAGAAGTTCTTCGACAGCCATGCCAGCGGACTGGAAGACATGGCCGACGTCGACCTCGATGGCATGGACATCGAGTCGGTCGATGACCACCAACAGGACGCCATCGCCGGACAGGATGCCGACGACGCGCCGGTGGTGCGCTTCGTTCACAAGATGCTGCTGGACGCGATCAGGAGTGGCTCTTCCGATCTGCATTTCGAGCCCTACGAAAAAACCTACCGCGTGCGGATGCGCACCGATGGCATGCTGCGTGAAGTCGCCAAGCCGCCGATTCAACTGGCCAACCGCATCGCCGCCCGCCTGAAAGTCATGGCCAGCCTCGACATCTCCGAGCGGCGCAAACCCCAGGACGGGCGGATCAAGATGCGCCTGTCGAAGAGCAAGTCCATCGACTTCCGGGTCAACACCCTGCCGACCCTGTGGGGCGAGAAAGTGGTGATCCGGATCCTCGACCCATCCAGCGCGCAAATGGGCATCGACGCCCTCGGCTACGAGCCGGACCAGAAAGACCTCTACATGGCCGCGCTGAAGCAGCCGCAAGGGATGATTCTGGTGACCGGCCCCACGGGGTCGGGCAAGACCGTGTCGCTCTACACCGGCCTGAACATTCTCAACACCGTGGACATCAACATCTCCACCGCCGAAGACCCGGTCGAGATCAACATGGAAGGCATCAACCAGGTCAACGTCAACGCCAAGCAGGGACTGGGTTTTGCCCAGGCGTTGCGCTCCTTCTTGCGGCAGGACCCGGACGTGATCATGGTCGGCGAGATCCGCGACCTGGAAACCGCCGAAATTGCCATCAAGGCCGCCCAGACCGGGCATCTGGTGCTGTCGACCCTGCACACCAACAGCGCCGCGGAAACCCTGACCCGCCTGCACAACATGGGCATTCAGGGGTTCAACATCGCGACGTCCGTCAGCCTGATCATCGCCCAGCGCCTGGCGCGCAAACTGTGCAGCCAGTGCAAGAAGCCCATCGATATTCCCCGCGAGGCATTGATCAAGGAAGGCTTCCCAGAGGAACGGATTGGCACATTCACGATCTATGAGCCGGTCGGTTGCGATCAGTGCAACGGCGGCTACAAGGGGCGCGTGGGGATTTATGAAGTGGTGAAGAACACAGCAGGCCTGCAACGGCTGATCATGGCCGAAGGCAATTCGCTGGAAATCGATATCCAGATGCGCAAGGACGGCTTCAACGACCTGCGTACTTCCGGGCTGATCAAGGCCATGCAAGGCATCACCAGCCTTGAAGAAATCAACCGGGTCACCAAGGACTGAACATGGCGGTCAAAGCAGCGAAAATCAGTGTGTACGCCTGGGAAGGCACCGACAAAAAAGGTACGAAAATAACCGGCGAACTCAGCGCTCAGAACCCGGCGCTGATCAAGGCGCAACTGCGCAAGCAAGGCATCAACCCCGGCAAGGTGCGCAAGAAATCCGCCTCGCTTTTCAGCCTCGGCCAACGCATCAAGGCGAATGACATTGCCCTCTTCACCCGGCAGATGGCGACCATGATGAAAGCCGGCGTACCGCTGTTGCAATCGTTCGACATCATCGGCGAAGGCTTCGAAAACCCGGCCATGCGCAAACTGGTGGACGAGGTGAAACAGGAAGTCGCGGCGGGTAACAGCTTCGCGGCAGCCCTGCGCAAAAAGCCACAGTATTTTGATGAGCTCTACTGCAATCTGGTGGATGCCGGCGAACAGGCCGGCGCGCTGGACACCCTGTTGGAGCGGGTCGCGACCTACAAGGAAAAGAGCGAAAGCCTCAAGGCCAAGATCAAGAAAGCCATGACTTATCCGCTGGCGGTGGTGGTCGTCGCGATCATCGTCACCGGGATTCTGCTGGTCAAGGTGGTGCCGCAGTTCGAGTCGGTGTTCAAAGGCTTTGGTGCGCAACTGCCGGCGTTCACGGTGATGGTCATCGGCCTGTCGCAGTTCATGCAGGATTGGTGGTGGCTGATGCTTGGCGTGCTGATCGCGGCGATATTCGGTGTGCGCCACGCCTTCAAGACATCGCAAGGCTTTCGGGACCGGACAGACACCTGGCTGCTGAAACTGCCGTTGATTGGCGCGTTGATGTACAAGTCCGCCGTGGCCCGTTACGCCCGTACGCTGTCGACCACTTTCGCCGCGGGTGTGCCGCTGGTCGAGGCGCTGGAGTCAGTGGCGGGCGCGACCGGCAACATCGTGTTCAAGCGGGCGGTGCTGCGTATCAAGCAGGACGTTTCGACGGGGATGCAGCTGAATTTCTCCATGCGCACCGCCGGCGTCTTTCCGAACATGGCGATCCAGATGACGGCCATTGGCGAAGAGTCCGGCGCACTGGACGACATGCTCGACAAGGTCGCCAGTTTCTATGAGGCGGAAGTCGACAATATGGTCGACAATCTCACCAGCCTGATGGAGCCATTCATCATGGTGGTGCTGGGTGTTATCGTCGGCGGCCTGGTGGTTGCGATGTACCTGCCCATTTTCCAACTCGGCAATGCGATCTGACATGCCTTTGAACGAAATCCTGACCGTATACCCGTTGGCGTTTGTCGTCATTGCACTGCTGGTCGGCTTGCTGGTCGGCAGCTTCCTCAATGTGGTGATCTGGCGCCTGCCGAAAATGCTCGAGCGTGAGTGGCAATTGCAGGCCCGGGACATTCTCGGTTTGCCTGGCGAAACACCGCCGGCGACCTACAACCTGATGCTGCCCCACTCCCAGTGCCCGCATTGTGGGCACCGAATTCGCGCCTGGGAAAACATCCCGCTGCTAAGTTATGTGTTTTTACGTGGACGATGCTCAAGCTGCGCAGCGCCCATCAGTAAACGCTACCCGTTGACCGAACTGGCCTGCGGCCTGCTGTCGGCGTTCATTGCCTGGCACTTCGGTTTCGGCTGGCAAGCCGGGATGGTGCTGGTCCTGAGCTGGGGCCTGTTGGCCATGAGCCTGATCGACGCCGAGCATCAACTGTTGCCGGATGTGCTGGTGCTACCGCTGATGTGGCTGGGACTGGTCGTCAACAGCTTCGAATTGTTCGTGCCATTGCACGAGGCGCTGTGGGGCGCAATTGCGGGCTACATGGCGCTGTGGTCGGTGTTCTGGCTGTTCAAGCTGATCACCGGCAAGGAAGGCATCGGCCACGGTGATTTCAAGCTGTTGGCCATGCTGGGCGCCTGGGGCGGCTGGCAGATTTTACCGCTGACCATACTGTTGTCGTCCCTGGTGGGTGCGATTATCGGCATGATTTTGCTGAGGCTGCGCAATGCGAAAACCTCGACCCCGATCCCCTTCGGTCCCTATCTGGCGATTGCCGGCTGGATTGCATTGCTCTGGGGTGGTCAAATAACCGGCTTCTATTGGCAGTTTGTCGGTTTGAAATGAATACCCCTGTGGATAAACCCTGGATTCTCGGCCTGACCGGCGGCATCGGCAGCGGCAAAAGCGCGGCCGCCCAGCACTTCATCGACCTGGGCGTGCACGTGGTCGATGCCGATCATGCGGCGCGCTGGGTGGTGGAGCCGGGTCGCCCGGCGCTGGCACAGATCGCCGAACATTTTGGCCCCGGCGTGTTGCAAGCCGACGGGCAACTGGATCGCGCAGCGTTGCGCAAACTGATCTTCGAGGTGCCTGAGCAACGCCTCTGGCTCGAGGCGCTTTTGCATCCGCTGATCGCCAGGGAAATCGCCGATCACCTGGGCAAGGCACAATCGCCTTACGCGATTCTGGTTTCGCCGTTGCTGATCGAGTCCGGGCAGTACGCCATGACCCAGCGAGTGCTGGTGATCGATGCGCCCGAACAACTACAGATCGAACGCACCCTGCAGCGTGACCAGACCAGCGAACAACAGGTCCAGGCGATCCTCAAGGCGCAATCCAGTCGCCAGGATCGCGTGAGCCATGCCGACGATGTGGTGGTCAACGACCGCGACCTCGCCTGGCTGCACAGCGAGGTCGAACGCCTGCATCACTTTTACCTTACATTGCGTGGAGGCCAGTCATGAGCCAGATCCCAACCGTCGAATGCCCAACCTGCGGCGCCCCTGTGGAATGGACCCCGGAAAGCACATTCCGGCCATTCTGTTCGGACCGCTGCAAACTGATCGACCTGGGGGCGTGGGCATCGGAAGAGCACAAGATTCCAGTGGCACCCGATGCCGAGGACGAGTTGTTCAGTGGTGATTTCGACCCGCGTCACTAAGTGACGGTTCAGGGCCGCATGAAGCCGTAGTCCTGACCGTCATCGAGGTTCTCGGCGAGAAACTGCAACTCATCGGCCAGATCCTCGACACTGCGCACGGCCTTGCTCTGCTGCACCACCGCGCTGAGCAGGGCGCGCAGGCTCAACCCCGGATCAAACCCGACTTCCTGCGCTGCATCCAGACTGTGGCGCAACTCCTGCCTTGCCCATTCGTAGACACTCATTTTCGATGCTCCTGAAGGTTTTTCGGAGCATGGATTCGTCGACGTTTTTTGGATTTGATGTGGATCAAGATTTCGGATCGTCGTCCTTCCAGGGTGCCGAAAGATAGCGTGTGCGGTTGAAGGTCTCCAGCCATTCGGGGCTGAACACCACCAGTGCGCTGACGACCATGCCGTTGATGAAGGCTTCGGGAAAGATGATCAGCCACAGGTAACCGACAAAATCTTCCAGCCAGTAAGGCATGACGAATAGCTCGTTGAACCACAGCAGCCACAGGGCCAGCAGCAGGCACAGCAAGGCCGATAGCGCCGCTGCGAAGAAACCGGAAACGAAGATATACACGAAGGGATTACGCGGCTGCGCGCGCTCGACCAGGATTGCGCAGCACTCGGTGACCAGCACGGGCAGCAGAATCAACAAGGCGCCGTTCACGCCGACGGCGGCGAGGTCCTGGCGTCCGAGCATGACCAAGCCTGCTTGTGCGACCAGTCCGCCGACGATCGCCAGGGGCCAGTCCAGGAGCAGGGTTACGGCGGTCATGCCGATGAAGTGATAGGACACGCCGGTGTCGAAATCCCGGCGTACCAGCCACAGCATGAACAGCGCGAACACGGTGCCGAACAACAGATGCTGGCGGCGGCTGTCGCTGAACAGCTCGACCCACGGGGCACGTGCGATGGCCCAGATCAGGGCTGGAATGTAGATCAGCCAGCCGACGGTGAGGGTTTCGGGGGACAGCAGCTCGGCGCCGATCATGGCTGGGTGGGCTCCCTTGTCTTTGCCGGAATGGGGTGGGGTATCAGTTTACACCGGTGTTTGGTTGGACTTTGGTTGGCCGTTGGTTGGTGGGCATACCCGTTTTTGCGGTGATGGCGGCTATTGGTTTCGCCCTTACGGCGAGTCACTTGGAAGAGCCCCAAGTAACCAAGGGCTCTTGCCCCTTTCGTTCGGTGGCTCGCTAAGGCTCGCCATGCCCTCGCTCCGGTCCTGCTCCGTGGGCCCGCCGCCATCGGCCATCCATGGCCGGGGGCGGCTAACCCGGCATCCATGCCGGGTTGCCCACTGCGCAGAACCTCCACTCGGCCTCTCGAGGGGGCGCTCAGATCAAAAGCGGAAGGCGAGCTAACGCTCGGCCTGATG